>NZ_JBFTNT010000146.1:0-9934 GCF_056397585.1 Pedobacter sp. 05L430
AAATATTCAGATGCGCTTCATGATGGCACAAATGTATTAATAGTAAGTATTGTGATAGCTATGATGATTATTGTATATTTTTTTAGAGGAAATCTAAATTTCTACAGTAAAAACAAAACGATCAGATTACTGACCTATTTATGGATATTTCAGAATATTTTTCTGGTATGTTCTGTCTTACTCAGAGATTACCAGTACGTAAGTGCTCTTGGATTAACCTACAAACGAATTGGTGTATTCGTTTTCTTATTGCTTTGCACAATAGGTCTGGTTACTGTTTACATCAAGGTCGCTCAGCAAAAAACCTTCTTTTATCTGTGTAAAATAAATGGTCGCATTTGGTATATCTTACTACTTGTTTTTGGATTTGTAAACTGGGATGTTTTGATTGTGAACTACAACATTAACAACAGAGCCTCCATTAACTTAGATCTTGATCATTTAACCGATTTGTCTGACAAGACCCTCCCCCTTTTAAATACGAATAAGATTATACTTAGAAAATATTTGAGCACCTCAAATTATGCTTATAAATGGAGCAACGACACAACTGACCTCAGTAACAAACGAATAACTCCAACGAATACAGAACAGATCCTGGCCTTTGAAAAGGATTTAGCTCAACGAAACAACACATTCAAAACAAAATACAACGAGACATCCTGGTTGTCATGGAACTACCGTGATTGGCAAACAATGCAATTTTTACTTAAAAACCATTTATAATCTTAAAACCTGGTGTATGCACAACTCATCGTATTGGATAAACTATTTTAACCAAAACCTAAAGAACAAAAGAATTGACTGGAGTATCAGTCCGAATTTAAGCCAACTGGAAAAAAACAACATTTTAAGCTCTTTACAGGCCTGGCAACTGGGAGAAACATCTGAGGGAACGAATCTGGTAAATGCTGCAACCAAACATGCAAAAAAGCTAAATGATCCTTATTATACAGATGCCATTAAGCTATTTATTAAAGAAGAGCAAAAGCATGGTAATAATTTGGGTCGTTATATTGATCTAATTGGCGAGCAAAGAATAAAAAAGGATTGGGGTGATAGCTTATTTAGAAAAATAAGGGGACTAAATACAGACATGGAGTTTTKGACCATAGCAGTAATTACCGTAGAAAGCGCGGCCCAGATATTTTACCAATGTTTAAAGGATGCAACGAACTGCAAATTACTTAAACAAATAAGTACAGATATTTTAATCGACGAAGCGGCTCATATCACTTTTCAAATCGAGAGGCTAAGTTTGATATATAGACAAAAGAGCTTTTTTATGAGAACTATTACGTACTATTTTTACACAGTTTTCTATTTTTCAACAGCGATGGTAGTCTGGCTGGCGCATAGAAGATTATTTAATGCCGGCGGGGTTCACTTTGGCACTTATTGGATCAAGATGAAACTCAAATTTAAAAAGACCATTAAAAAATTAAAACCCGAAAGAGAAAATATAAACGCTGAAAATACCTTTAGCCATTTGTTATAAAGCTTTTGAAATTGTAGATTTGAACAAATTTTTTCAGCATAATGAATATCCACGAATATCAAGGTAAAGAAATACTTAAAAGTTTTGGAGTAGCCGTACAAGAAGGTGTAGTAGCCGACACGGTAGAGCAGGCTGTAGAAGCTGCTAAAAAAATGAAAACTGACTACAATTCTGACTGGGTTGTAATTAAAGCTCAGATCCACGCTGGTGGTAGAGGTAAAGGCGGTGGTGTAAAGCTTGCCAAAAACCTTGATGAGGTTAAGGAAAGAGCTTCTGCTATCTTAGGTATGCAGTTAGTAACTCCACAAACTGGTCCGGAAGGAAAGAAAGTTAACAAAATTTTRGTTGCTCAGGATGTTTACTACCCAGGTGCATCTGAAACCAAAGAATTCTATATCAGCGTATTGTTAAACCGCGCTAACGGAAGAAACATAATTATGTATTCTACTGAAGGTGGAATGGATATCGAGGAAGTTGCTGAGCATACTCCTCATTTGATCTTCAAAGAAGAAATTGACCCTAAAGTTGGTCTTCAAGGATTTCAAGCTCGCAAAATAGCTTTTAACCTTGGTCTAAGCGGTCAGGCTTTTAAAGAAATGGTAAAATTTGTTACCGCACTTTACAAAGCTTACGATAGCACTGATTCTTCAATGTTTGAAATCAACCCTGTTCTAAAAACATCTGATGATAAAATTATCGCAGTTGACGCGAAAGTAGATTTAGACGAGAATGCCTTATTCCGTCATCCGGATTACGCGGCAATGCGTGATAAACTGGAAGAAGATCCTACTGATGTTGAAGCAAGCGAATCAAACCTTAACTATGTTAAACTTGACGGGAACGTTGGCTGTATGGTTAATGGAGCAGGCTTAGCAATGGCTACTATGGATATCATCAAAATTGCAGGTGGAGAACCGGCTAACTTTTTAGATGTTGGTGGTACTGCAAATGCACAAACGGTTAAAGCTGGTTTTAACATCATCCTTAAAGATCCGAATGTAAAAGCAATTTTAATTAACATATTTGGTGGTATTGTTCGTTGTGATCGTGTTGCCCAAGGTGTTATTGATGCATATAAAGAAATTGGAGATGTTCCGGTTCCTATTATTTGCCGTTTACAAGGAACAAATGCTGTTGAAGCTAAGCAATTAATAGATGACTCAGGATTAAAAGTTTTCTCGGCGATAGCATTAAAAGATGCAGCTGATTTAGTTACGAAAGTATTAGCTTAATCTATAGCTATTCAAATAAATCTTTATTAAAGGAAAAAGCCAATTGTTAACTCAATTGGCTTTTTTCATTTACAAAAAAATAAACAGGCTTGATTTCTGTTTAAAACACAAAAAAAATGAGAATTCTACTTTTAAAATAAGAAGAGGCATACAATCATCCAATTGTATGCCTCTCTAACCAAATATAAATTAAACGAGCATTACAAATATAGGGTTTTAAATTTAAAAACAATAAAAAATTGATTTTATTTAAATAAAAATCTAAAAATACACCATAAAAACAAAACAAAACCTAACAAAACACACAAACAACTAAAAAAACACAATAGAAAAGCAATAAAAACACAAAATAACCAATAAAACATAATTATAAATACCAACAAACAACACTAAAGCAATAAAAAAACAACAAAACACCATCCAAAAAACAGAATAATACCAAGAAAAATACATTAAATACCAAAATCACTCAAAATAAACCTAGGTAATTTAAAATAGGCTACTAAAATATTCCCTCCCATTTATTAAAGGAAATCCTTATTTTTGACGCTCTCCACAAAAAAATCATGATTAAAAGAGAAAAAGTAAAAAGTTTGTTAGATACAAACGAATTCGACAGAGAAGTTACGGTTATGGGATGGGTGCGAACATTTCGCAACAACCAGTTTATTGCAATAAATGATGGCTCCTGCATTGGGAACATCCAAGTCGTAGTGGATTTTAATAATACTCCGGAAGAACTTTTAAAGCGTATTACTACAGGAGCTGCAATTTCTGTAAAAGGAAAAATTGTAGAATCATTAGGAAAAGGTCAGAGAGTAGATATTAAAGCTGAAACTATAGAAATATTAGGCGATAGTGATCCTGAAAAATTCCCTCTTCAACCCAAAAAACATAGCMTGGAGTTTCTGCGGGAAATTGCCCACCTGCGTTTCCGCACCAATACTTTCAATGCAGTCTTTAAATTACGTCATGCATTAGCCTTTGCTATACATCAATTTTATAACGAAAGAGGTTTTGTTTATATGCACACACCTGTTATTACTGCATCAGACGCAGAAGGTGCCGGTGAAATGTTTAAAGTTACCACTCTTGATTTCGACAACACACCTCGTACAGATGATGGGAAAGTAGATTACTCACAGGATTTCTTTGCGCGCGCAACCAACCTGACCGTATCTGGTCAGCTGGAAGGTGAGCTTGCTGCAATGGCCTTTGGACAGATATATACATTCGGACCTACTTTTAGAGCAGAAAACTCAAACACAACACGTCACCTTGCTGAATTTTGGATGGTTGAGCCTGAAATTGCCTTCGCTGATCTTGAAGACAATATGCAGCTTGCAGAAGACATGTTGAAATATGTGATTAGCTATGCGCTAGAACACTGCAAGGAAGAGATTGACTTTTTAAACAACCGTTTACTAGAAGAAGAAAAAACAAAACCTCAGAATGAGCGCAGTGAGCTATCTTTAATAGAAAAGCTAAACTTCTGCCTAAACAATGATTTTGAACGCCTAACATACACAGAAGCTATTGCGATCTTAAAATCTTCCAAACCTAATCAGAAAAAGCAGTTTAAATATCTTATTGATGAATGGGGAGCAGATTTACAATCAGAACATGAGCGCTTCCTTGTTGAAAAGCACTTTAAAAAGCCAGTTATCTTAACTGATTATCCGGCCGATATTAAGTCCTTCTATATGCGTCAAAACGAACCTGATGCTCAAGGCAGAAAAACAGTAGCTGCAATGGACATCCTTTTCCCAGGCATTGGCGAAATCATCGGAGGATCTCAAAGAGAGGAGCGCCTTGATAAGCTAACCCGAAGAATGGAAGAGCTTGATATTCCACAAGACGAAATGTGGTGGTATCTGGACACCAGACGCTTTGGATCGGCACCACACTCTGGTTTTGGACTAGGATTTGAACGACTGATATTATTTGTAAGTGGAATGACAAACATCAGAGATGTAATCGCTTTCCCTCGTTTCCCTAAAAATGCAGAGTTTTAATAGACTCATAAAATAGCAAAAGGGGTGTATCAATCATGATTGATACACCCCTTTTATATTTATTACCTATTCTGATTTTGATTCAAATCATCTGCAAATGAGTTTGCATGTGTATAATCAACCAGTGAAACTTTATAATCAGAAGGCACAAAACTTGTTGATACACTCAGTGCCATTCCCAACTCAAACCTTAAAGGGTAAGGTGACTGCAACAAACTTCCTTCAGGGATGTATGGGAAACTTTCCATATATGATTGCATTACATTGGGCGCAATCCTCCTGTTGATATATGCCCTGGTCAATTGATAAGGATGATGTAAACCCGCAGCACCTAATAACTCTACAGCACTACCAACAGTTAGCTTATGGAAATTATAAACCCTAACTGTTTTATCTCCCACTACAAGACCTTTCATTAAACTTGGGTCCTGTGTTGCCACCCCTGTTGGGCAAGTATTACTGTTGCACTCTAAGGCCTGTATACAGCCCAACGCAAACATCATTCCTCTCGCCGAATTACATAGATCAGCACCAAGCGCTATATTCTTTACCAAATCAAATCCAGATGCTACTTTACCCGATGCAATAATTTTAATGTGCTTTTTAAGGTTAAAACCTACCAAAACATCGTAAACAAAAGCCACACCTTCTCTTAATGGCATGCCAACCGCATTAGAAAATTCCTGTGGAGAAGCTCCTGTACCACCTTCGCCCCCATCAACAGTAATGAAATCTACATAAATACCTGTTTCAACCATTGCTTTACAAATGGCAAAAAATTCACTTCTTCTTCCAATACAGAGTTTAATACCAATTGGCTTACCACCAGAAAGCTCTCTCAGTTTCTTTACAAAACCCATTAATTCTAACGGCGTTTTAAAGGCAGCGTGAGCTGGAGGCGAGATCACATCAAACCCCTCTTTTACCAACCTTATCCTTGCAATTTCAGGAGTAACCTTTTTAGCCGGCAATATACCTCCATGTCCTGGTTTAGCGCCCTGAGAAAGCTTAATCTCAATCATTTTTACCTGATCTGTACTTGCCCTCTCGGCAAAGGCCTCATAGTTAAATGTACCATCGTGATGACGACAGCCAAAATACCCAGTACCAATTTGCCAGATTAAATCCCCTCCGGGATTAGCATGGTAATCGCTTATACCACCTTCACCTGTATTATGCGCAAAATTACCCATCTTGGCTCCACCATTTAAAGCCAGAATAGCATTCTGACTTAATGAACCGAAGCTCATAGCAGAGATATTATAAATACTTGCAGAATACGGCTTTAAACACTCCGGACCCCCTACTAACACACGCGGATCTTCATTAAGTTCAGTATGGCTGATTGCTGAAATACTGTGGCTTAGCCATTCATAACCATTTTCATATACATCCAATTGTGTCCCGAATGGAATAGTATCATTTTCTCTTTTTGCGCGCTGATAAATCAATGAACGACTAAGTCTGCTAAATGGCTTACCATTGGTATCACTTTCTACAAAGTATTGATACACCTTTGGCCTTAAATCTTCCATAAAGTACCTTAATCTGCCCACTACTGGGTAGTTCCTTACTATACTGTGTTTTGGTTGATACAGGTCATAAATACCCAATAAAACAACTGGTCCTGTAAAAATGAATAACCACCATAAAGGCGGATAAGTAAGGCCCAACATTACAGTGAGTGCCACCAAAAACGCCGCAATTGCGATAAATGCTTTTCTCATATTCCTTAATTTAATAAAAACATGCCAATAGAACAATTATAATCTGATTTCGGATCAATATTTTGTAAATTTACACATGCTTATTAAAATCTATCCTGAAAACCCAAATCCCAAGGCGATTGAGCAAGTTGTTGAAGTATTGAAAAAGGGAGGAATAATCATCTACCCAACCGATACCGTATATGGAATGGGTTGCGATATCACTAATCATAAAGCCATTGAAAAAATTTGCCGGTTAAGAGGTATTAAACCTGAAAAGGCCAATTTCTCTTTCATCTGCTCGGATTTAAGGCACATTTCAGACTATATAAAACCTATCGACACCACCACATTCAGGCTACTAAAAAAAGCTCTACCTGGCCCTTTTACGTTTATACTGAATGCAAACGGAAATGTACCAAAACTACTAAGTTCCAACAAGAAAACTGTTGGTATAAGGGTACCTGATAATGATATTGCAAGAGAAATTGTTTTGCAGCTTGGAAATCCAATTCTATCTACTTCTATATATGATGATGATGAAGTAATTGAATACTCTACAGATCCTGAACTGATCCACGAAAAATATGAAGACACTATAGACATCGTAATTGATGGTGGATATGGAGACAATGAACCATCTACGGTTGTAGACTGTACATCAGGAGATTTTGAAATCATCCGTCAAGGAAAAGGAAACCTGGAAAACTACCTATAAATGGCCAAAATAATAAATTTACAAGCATTTAAAGACTTTTTAAGATCAGGACAAATTGGAGGCATACTCCTTATGGTATGTGTTGCGATCTCTCTGTTTATTGCAAACTCTAGTTATAAGAATGGCTTTTCTGCACTACTATCAACAGATTTAGGCTTCACATTTGGCTCTGGCTCTTATGTATTTACTGTTTCTGCCTGGATAAATGATGCGCTAATGGCTGTATTTTTTCTTCTTGTGGGCTTAGAGATCAAGAGAGAGCTGGTAGAAGGCGAGCTTTCATCTATTAAAAAGGCTTCCTTGCCTGTAGTTGCTGCTCTTGGAGGAATGTTGGTACCCGCATTTATTTATTTCATTTTAAATAAAGATACCGCTACGGCATCTGGATGGGGAATTCCAATGGCTACCGACATTGCCTTTGCCTTAGCTATCATATCCATGCTGGGTAAAAGTGTTCCGGCCTCATTAAAAATATTTCTTGCTGCCCTGGCCATTGTTGATGACCTTGGCGCCATCCTGGTTATTGCTATTTTTTATACAAATGAGGTACATTTTCATTACCTCCTGATGGCAGGAGGTGTACTTGCGCTATTGCTGGTATTTAACTTCTTTAAGATAAAACCGCTTTATTTTTATCTTATACCCGGAGTGTTCTTATGGTACTTCATTCACCACTCAGGCATACACGCAACAATTGCAGGGGTGTTGCTTGCCCTTACCATACCAACCAATTCAGATAACACAGAATCTCCTTTAGAAAAGCTTGAGCATTTATTAAATGGTCCTGTAAATTATTTTATCATGCCGATCTTTGCACTGGCCAATACCAACATCACCTTTCAAAAAGAAATGCTTGACGGTTTAGTATCGCCGCTGGGGCTTGGAATTGTGGCTGGTCTTTTTGCCGGAAAAACAATAGGTGTTACACTGTTCTCCTGGCTTGCAGTAAAGCTAAAACTGGGAACACTTCCGTCGCAATCAGGCTGGAAACACATTATTGGCTTAGGTATGTTGGCTGGTATAGGATTTACCATGTCCATATTTATATCCTTACTTTCATTTAGTGATGAAATGCATGTAACCGAAGCAAAATTTGCGATTCTTTGTGCTTCGGTTATTGCAGGATTAGTTGGTTTTGTTTTCCTAAAATCTATTAAAGGAAAAGCGTCGGTTAAGGCTTAAATTCTTTCATGAAGTTTTTAACACTGCCCTGAACATCATCAGCAGACAAGCTTTTCACAAAGGCAGTACCTATAATTGCACCGTTAGCATATTTACATGCTTTATCAAAGGTTTCTTTGCTACTTATACCAAAACCTATCATGGTTGGGTTTTTAAGTTTTAATGATGCAATTCTTGAAAAATATGTTTCGGTTGTATCAGATACCTGAAGATTTTTTCCTGTAGTTGCCGACGAGGATAGCAAGTAGATAAATCCATTACTTAAACCGTCGATTTTACGGATCCTTTCTTCAGAAGTTTGAGGAGTAACCAAGAATATATTACTTAAACCATATTTAGCAAAAACTGGTTCATATAACTCCTCATGTTCAACCATTGGGAGATCCGGAACTATACAACCATCAACGCCTACCTCTGCACAAGCTTTACAGAAATTCTCTACACCAAATTGAAGCATTGGGTTTACATACCCCATTAACAAAACCGGGATAGTTACCGTTTTACGTAAATCTTTAAGCTGCTCAAACAGCAGTCTTAAATCCATACCATTATCAAGCGCCAGCTTACTGCTCGCCTGTATAACCGGGCCATCAGCAACAGGATCAGAATATGGGAACCCTATTTCTAATAAGTCTGCACCTGAACGCTCTAGCTCTTCTGCAATTGCCACTGTATCTCCAAGATTAGGATAACCAGCTGTATAGTAAATTGATAATATATCTTTCTTTTCCTGAAATAACTTTTTAATTCTATTCATTTCTTTTATAATCCAAAATATCTCATGTAAGTATCCATATCCTTGTCACCGCGGCCCGACAAGCAAACCACTACATTCTCCCCACCTTTAAAATTCATTTTCTCCAGATAAGCCAGTGCATGAGCACTTTCTATTGCAGGGATAATACCCTCCATTTGAGTAAGCAATAAACCAGCTTCCAAAGACTCATCATCAGTTATGGAAACATACTGACCACGACGAGTTTTAAACAAATGTGCATGCTGAGGGCCAATGCCGGGATAATCTAATCCTGCTGACACAGAATGAGGTTCAACAACCTGACCATCTTCAGTTTGCATCAAAATACTTCTGCTGCCATGCAACACACCCTCCTTACCCAGTGTAGTTGTAGCTGCCGAGAACCCGCTATCAACCCCTTTACCTGCAGCCTCTACAGCGATTAGTTTTACCTTTTCATCATCAATAAAATGGTAAAACATGCCCATGGCATTACTACCACCGCCAACACAGGCCAACACATAATCCGGCTGGTCATTACCAGTTTGTTCTATCAATTGCTTCTTAGTCTCTTCTGAAATGATAGATTGAAAAAGTGCCACCATATCCGGGTACGGGTGTGGCCCAACAACAGAACCTATTATATAATGGGTATCTACCGGATTATTAATCCAATCGCGCATGGCTTCGTTGGTAGCATCTTTTAACGTTTTACTTCCTGAAGTTGCAGGAACTACCTTAGCACCCAGCATTTTCATTCGTGCAACATTGGGAGCCTGTCTTTGAATATCAATCTCTCCCATATATACTACACATTCTAATCCGCGTAATGCACACACTGTAGCAG
>NZ_JBFTNT010000147.1:0-9909 GCF_056397585.1 Pedobacter sp. 05L430
CACATACATCTTAATAACGCAGAGATCAAGTATTTTTTCTACTTTTGGTTCATACTTTCGAAGCATCAACTTTACATATGTTTTCTCGTAATCGCTTTTTTGACTTTTCGCAAAAGGTCAATTATAAAAATGAAATCCTGGCAGGCCTAACGGTTGCCATGACAATGATGCCCGAATCTTTATCATTTGCTATCCTTGCCGGATTCCCTCCCTTATCAGGCTTATATGCCGCCTTTATTATGGGACTGATTACCTCAATTTTAGGTGGCAGGCCGGGTCTTATTTCGGGTGGTGCAGGCGCTACCGCAATTGTTCTTATTGCTTTAATGAAGTCAAATGGAATTGAATATGTTTTTGCTGCCATTGCATTGGCTGGCATTATCCAGATAGGGGTTGGCCTGTTTAAACTGGGAAAATTTATTAGCCTGGTGCCTCAACCGGTAATGTATGGTTTTGTGAATGGCTTGGCGGTTATCATTTTTATGGCGCAATTGCAACAATTTAAAACTGTTGTGAATGGAGAATCGGCCTGGCTCAGTGGTACTCCATTATTTATTATGGGTGGTTTAGTACTGCTTACCATAGCAATAGTGGTGCTTTTGCCAAAAATAACTAAAGCTGTCCCTCCATCTCTAATAGCTATAATAGTAGTTTTTTTACTGGTCCTTGGATTCAATATTGACACAAAAATGGTAAGAGATATTGCTTCTGTTAGTGGTGGGTTCCCTCCATTTCACATACCTGCTATACCCTTTGAGTTTAAGACTTTACAGGTTATTTTTCCATATGCCTTAATTATGGCAGGCGTTGGTTTAACAGAAGGATTATTGACCCTCAATTTGGTTGATGAGATTACCACCACAAAAGGCAACGGTAATAGAGAATGTATTGCGCAAGGGACTGCAAATATTGCTAATGGCTTTTTCTTTGGAATGGGGGGGTGCCCAATGATTGCTCAAACACTGGTTAATTTATCGGCTGGTGCCAGAGCAAGATTATCTGGAATAATTGCTTCATTAACCATACTTATTATTATACTTTTCGGTGCACCTATTATTGACCGCGTTCCAATGGCTGCATTAACAGGGGTAATGATTATGGTTGCCATAGGTACATTTGAATGGGTTAGTTTCCGCATCATTAACAAAATGCCCAGGCAGGATATCTTTATAGGAATTCTTGTGGCCGGAATTACCATTTGGCTTCATAATCTGGCACTTGCAGTACTTATAGGTGTTATCATTTCAGCCTTGGTATTTGCATGGGAAAGCGCAAAACGAATCCGTGCAAAAAAATATATAGATGAACTTGGGGTTAAACATTACGAAATATTTGGCCCCTTATTTTTCGGATCTGTAGCCGCTTTTAATGAGAAATTTGACGTGACCGGAGACCCTCAGGAAGTTATCATAGATTTTAACGAAAGTAGAGTAGCGGACATGAGTGGTATAGAAGCACTAAATAAATTAACTGAACGTTATAAACTGGCAGGAAAGAAATTACACCTGCAGCATCTTAGTGAAGATTGCAGGACGTTACTCAAAAATGCTGAAACAGTGATAGAAGTTAACATCAAACAATTTTGATCTATTGCTGTTGCTTTGATATTAAATAATAAGAATGAAATTAGTTTACACGGATCCCTTTGCCATCGAACTCCATGGAGTTAAGCTTACAGTCTATCCACAAGAGGATGGCATCTATAAAGTTTTTAAAGGTTCAAATAAATTTGCTATTCTACATGCTGTAGTCCATGAACTGGGTATTACCTGGGAAACAAAGGGATGGATAGATCAGTCGTACGTAAATGAAATTGGAAAACTGATCGAGGAAGAGCATGTTGATTTGCTTTAACTGATTAGGGTTTGTAAACTGGATCAATTGTTTATCTTCATGAAAAAAAAGAATCATGAAGAGTTTCCCTGTGGCTAAGCTGATACCAAGATTGTTGATGCTGGTTTCCGTATTATTGCTAACTTCCTTTTCCTCTGGAAAAAGAGTAAAACTGAATATTGTTTTTATAGGAGACAGTATAACGGAGGGAGGTGCACTAAAACAGCCATCCTTAGAGGCAACGCCTCTTATAGTTCAGCAAATCCTAACTTCAAAAGGACGCTTTAGCTCTGTTAATATTGCAAACATGGGCTATAGCGGACATACCAGCCTTGATTTTTTGCCGGCCACTAATACTGACTTCCCGAAGGTTATCGAAGCCGCAAACGCTTTAAACAAGGATACCTCGGCCACGCTTTTGTTTTCTATTATGTTGGGAACTAACGATAGCGCAATATTCGGGCCCAACGGATCGCCTATCTCTGCTGAGCAATACGATCAAAATATTTCCAAAGTGATTGATATTTTATTAAATCAGTTTCCAAAGGCAAAATTTGTACTTCAGTATCCACTTTGGTATAGCGCTAATACTCAAAACAATGCAGCTTATTTAGAAGAAGGTTTAAACAGATTAGAAAGTTACTTCCCAAAAATTGATAACCTGGTTAAAAGGTATACCAAATTAGCTCCTAAACGGATATTTGCAGGTGATAAATCTGGCTTTGATTTTTTCAAAAAGAATCATACTACTTTGTTTAAACCTGAACAAGGAAAAAAGGGCACGTTCTATTTGCATCCAAATGCCGAAGGATCAAAAGAGCTGGCAAGAATATGGGTTAAAGGGATCTTAAAGGCCATCTAAAGTTCCAAGGGAGGATAATTATGGTTTTTTGCGTAATATTGAACATTAATCCTTAGTCAGATGATGCTCCCTAAAAAACTAAGCTGCTTTCTACTGGTTTGTATCTGCTTATTTAGCTGCATTGCCTTACGTGCTCAAAAGAAAGATTCAATTAATAAATCCCTTGTAAAGGACAGCTCAAAATTAGATTTTGTAGCTAAAATGCAGGCTTTTGCAAAACGTTCTTCGAAAAAAAGTGCTGATGAGTTTGATGCCGATAAAGCAACGATTGCTCAAATCAAAACGTTTGACGAGATACAACGGACCATGCAAAAAGCAAAGATCTATGTAAATGGCAAATTAGACACGACGGATACAAAAAACGAGCTTAAAAAGATCGAAGAAGATTTTGCTGTGGCTGGTGATGGTATTTTTACTGACAGAGGATCATCACAAACATTCCGAAATCTAACTGCTACCTCAAAGATATTATCGCAACTGCTAAATAAAGTAAATGCCAGAAAACTAAAGCTAGATGCCCGTCAACAGGAATTGAACAATTTCCGGTATCAGCTTGATTCACTATTAAGTGTACCCGCATTATTTAAATTTCCGGCAGACTCAGTAACACTGATGAAGTATTTGCAAAAGATAAAAGTTATTGCATATGAAACTAGCCCCATCGATACCTCACTTAAGATGGCAAGCAATAACATTCAGAACTTACTTAATCAGGTAAACATGACGGCTTTTAAATTGGAAAGCAGTTTAGAAGAAATTGAATCTTATCAGAAAGACATGGCGGGGCAGACCTACAAAAGGGAGTTTGGAAACCTCTGGAAGTCACCTGGTAATTACCGGCCATTTGAAGAAATACTTTATTTTTCAAAAACAAAAGGATTATTGACCCTTACATTTTATGCGGGGAACAATACAGGTAAATTAATATTGCTTGTTTTACTTATTGCTACTTCTTTTATTTATCTGCGCTCACTTAAAAATATTTATTTAGAAAATAATCTGCTAAAAACTGATTTTGATGGCCAATTGGTACTCAGGTATCCATTGCTCTCTGCTATGTTAATTATTATAAGTTTATTTCAGTTCTTTTTTGTATCGCMTCCTTTTATTTTAAACGTTATTTTTTGGTCAATATCCTGCATTTGTCTGAGCATTATTTTTAGAAAATATATAAGCAAATACTGGATGCGTGTGTGGTTGATTATGGTTGTAGTTTTTCTGATTGCTGCTTTGGGTAATTTGATACTACAGGCCTCCAGAATAGAGCGATGGGGTATGCTTATTACTTCTATACTTGGGGTAATAGTTGGCCTGATTACAATATTAAAAGGGCATCGCGAAGAGCTTAGAGAGAAATGGATTGTATGGTCTATCGCTTTTATGGCCTTACTTGAACTAATATCCACGCTGGCAAATTTGTTTGGAAGGTATAATTTGGCAAAAACACTGTTCATTGGCGGATTTTTAAACGTGGTTATTGCCATTCTTTTTCTTTGGACAGTGCGGCTTATTAATGAAGGGCTCTTTCTTGCATTTAATGTATATTCAGGACAGGATAAAAAGCTTTTTTACCTCAACTTTGAAAGGGTAGGCAAAAGGGCTCCTTTGTTATTCTATATACTACTGGCTGTAGGTTGGGCGATATTACTTGGCCGTAATTTCCCGGCATTTGATTACCTACTTAAGCCTTTTCAAAACTTTTTTACCCAGGAGCGCACTCTTGGTGATTATACCTTCAGCATCAATAATCTGGTATTATTTATTGCAATTATGTCGATTGCAGTTATTGTGTCCAAGATCGTTTCTTTTTTTGCATCTGATGGACATCTTCCAGATAATAAGGAAAATAAGAATGAGAGACAGGGGATAGGGAGCTGGTTGCTACTGGTGCGTATTTCGATCCTGTGCATCGGGTTATTTTTGGCTGTAGCAGCAGCAGGGATTCCTGTTGATAGGATAACCATCGTTTTGGGTGCTTTAGGTGTGGGTATAGGTTTTGGTCTGCAAACTTTAGTTAACAACCTGGTAAGTGGACTCATTATTGCATTTGAAAAGCCCGTTAATGTTGGAGATATTGTTGATGTTGACGGCCAGGGTGGTAAAATGAAATCTATTGGGTTCAGGAGCAGTGTAATTTCTACCTGGGATGGCGCCGATGTAGTTATGCCCAATGGCGATTTGCTTAATGCTCATCTGATCAATTGGTCGCTCGGCGGAAACCGTAAACGCATATCGATCCTGATCGGCATTGCCTACGATGCTGATCTGGAGAAGTGCAGGCAGTTACTGACGGAGATTTTAAACAATGATCAGCGGATCAGCAAGAATCCGGGTCCTGTTGTACAATTCGAGCAGTTCAGCAATAGTTCAATCGATCTGCGGATATATTTCTGGACAAAACATATTGGAGATACGTCTGCTACAAGGAGCGATCTGATTATAGCTATCGTTGCAGCTTTTAAAGCCAATGGCATCGCAATACCATTTCCTCAACAGGACATCCATCTTCATCATCCAGATCAGCAATAAAACAACTACTTGCCATGCACCATCAAGAATTTGAACCTCCTGAAGAGCTACAAGATATCATAAAGTGCTTTTGGTACAACAGAAAAGAATCTGGAGAACTGGAATCGAGTTTCGAGGTAGTGCCTGATGGCTACGCTGAAATTATTTTTTATTTTGGAAACCTTTATAGCATTTCTTATAATGATGGTTTACAGCCATTGCCCTCACCGTTTATGATGGGACTGCTAAATCAACCTGTTCTTTTTAATACACAAAACCGCTTGGAAATCATTGGTATCAGGTGCTTTCCATGGACTGTTTTCGATTTGCTTGGATTGCCATCCGGTAAAGATGGGCTGCGCATATTTGAACATCCGATAGCCCGGCTTCAGTTGACTTTGAATAAATTGATTCATGCCAATAGGATAGATGATGCGATAGCCCATGTAAAACAGTATTTCTTAAATGAACGCTCTCAGATTGGCCCCGACAATACCTTATTCAAAGCGGGAGTTGCTATGAGAGAGGCAAAGGGTGCTATTTTGGTAAGCGAGGTAGCGGCGGCGGCTCATGCAACGGTTCGTACATTGGAAAGGAGATTTAAGCAATCTTCTGGCCATACAGTTAAAGACGTGTCTGGCCTGATGCGTTTTGAGGAGGTACGAAACCGGTTATGGCATTACCCGGAATCCAACCTTGCCAGCTTGGCCCAGGAACTCGGCTACGCGGATCAAGCGCATCTTAGCAAGGAATTTAAGCGCTACAGTGGCACTACACCAGGGGTATTTGCACGAAAGGCAAAGAAAGGAAAACAGACTGTCGGCAGTGATTTTGTCGCGTTTGTACAAGCCTAACGCAGGAACATTCCAGAATTTTGTGTTTAAATAAATCATATGAAAACACAAAATAAATCCATTTACGATGTCATCATTTCGGGTGCAGGACCTGTAGGTCTGTTCCTTGCCTGTGAACTAGCACTTGCCAAATGTTCAGTCCTGATACTGGAAAAGGCGGAGAATCCGCAGTCTCCATTGAAACAACTTCCTTTCGGGATACGAGGACTCTCAGCACCTACTATTGAAGCGCTTTACCGCCGTGGTTTACTTGAAGAGCTAGAGCTGCATAAACAGCTTAAAAATCCACATCAAAATGCAAAGGAAGGGGCACAAAGGCAGGGAGGACACTTTGCTGGTATTCCATTTCTTGCCGTCAATGTTGACACTTCACAATGGGCGTATCGTTTACCTTGCTCTACCCAGACTAATTTAATTTCTGAGATGCAGGAGATTGAAACAGTTTTAACCCGCCGTGCAGAATCTTTAAATGTACAAATCAGGCGCGGGCATGCCATTACTGACTTTAATCAAACTGCGGATGAGGTAGCGGTTCAGTCTGGTGATCWATCTTTTAAAGCTAAATGGCTGGTAGGTTGTGATGGGAGTCGAAGCGTTGTCCGGAAGATTGCTGGTTTTGAATTTGCAGGCACAGAACCGGAATTCACCGGTTATTCTGTAAAAGCGGATATAGCTAACCCGGAAAAGCTCAGCCCTGGCCGAAATGTGACTGCAAGAGGCATGTATATGCAATCTCAGCCTGGCTATGTACTAATACAGGATTTTGATGGTGGAGCATTTCATCACTCGGGAAATCCAATCACGCTCGAACATATTCAAGAAGTGTTGCGCCGTGTGTCGAATACCGATGTAACGATCAGCACCCTCCATATTGCCACCACCTGGACCGATCGGGCGCGGCAGACCACAACCTACCGCAACAGGCGGGTGCTTTTAGCTGGCGATGCTGCACACATCCATTCGCCGTTAGGGGGACAAGGGCTTAACCTTGGGCTAGGCGATGCCATGAACCTGGGTTGGAAGCTTGCAGCAACCATCAATGATAAAGCCACAGATGGTTTGCTAGACACTTATTATACCGAACGGCATCCAATTGGCGCACAAGTTTTGGATTGGTCACGCGCACAGGTTGCAATTATGAAACCAGACCCGCATGCTCGCGCGCTGAATGCAATTTTTCGCGATTTGATCAACACGCGTGAGGGCGCCACCTATTTTGCAGGAAGGGTATGGGGTATCAACATACATTACCATTTAGGAGGAATCCACCCGCTGGTAGGGCACAGCGTTCCCAACTTTGAGTTCGAAGATGGTACTACGATTGGTGAGCTTATGCGGGATGGCCATTGGACACTTCTTGATTTTGACAAGAATGTTTTAATAAAAACTTTGGCAACTGAATATGGCAATCAAATCAACTTTATATCTGGACAAGTGAAAGAACAATTCGGCCTAAGTGTTGTGTTGATACGCCCTGATGGAATTATCGCCTGGGCTTCTGATAATGAAGCTCATGAAAACTCATTTAGACAAGCAATTGCATTTTGGATTACAGGCGTCACATCGGAGGCCATTGATCGTTGTTGATACGGTAATTGAGCGATACCAAACCACTTTCATAAGTCTTGCTTTTTAGAAGAGTGAGTTTGGTTCGGTTATCCTTTTTGTGGAACAGGGTTTTACCATCACCAAGCAGTATAGGATGTACTGACAACCATAATTCATCGACAAGGCCTTCTTTCATCAGGGCATCGGTAAGTTCAGCACCACCATATAACCATATATCTTTACCTGGTTCTTCTTTTATCCTTCGCGCTTCAGTAATGCTATTGTCAGATATAAGTATGGCACCTTCTTTTACTGTTTTCAATGTTTTAGAAAATACATATTCTTTCATTGCAGGCATTCCGGGAACTAWTTCTCCGTTATTGCTATCGGCATACTGTTGCGCTATCTCGTAACTTTTACGGCCAATAAAAATGGCATCTATGCGGTCAAAGAATTCGTTTAAGCCATAGTCCTGGTCCGTAAAGCACCAATCATATTCACCGTTAGGTCCTTCAATATATCCATCCAGTGTTATTGCTAATCCTAATATTAATTTTCTCATATCGCTAATGTTTTTGTATTGCAAAACTGCAAAGATTAAATTAACTCAAATTGTACAAAACGGACATCAATGAATAATATGTTGCGCATGAGTGAATTTACCAGGAGCATATCCAGTATATGTTTTATAATCACGATTAAAATGAGCCTGGTCATAGTAACCGCTTTTATAAGCAATTTCCGTAAGTGAGAGGGCTGGGTATTTTTTTATATAGTGAAGTGATTGTATGAACCGGTACACACGCAAATATTCTTTGGGTGATAGGCCAATACATTGCAGAAATTTTCGTGAAAGATGGCGCTGACTGACACCAGCGTCGTTTGCAAGCTTACTTACAGACAACAAGCCACCGGAAAATTGCGCCTGCTGCAGGCAATAGGCTACCTGCAAATCGTTTTTAGCTGTGGTTAATTGTTGCAGCAAATAGTTTTGCAGTATGCCTACACGTGTTTCATTGTTACAGGCACAGGCTAGATTATCTTCTATTTCTTCCGCCAGATTATTCCATATATCGGATAAGGCAGCTGTAGTGTCGGCTAATGTATGAATGGGTATCTGAAAGAACTTATATGCCATGCCAGGATGGAAACAAACAGCAAGGCAACCTGCCCCTTTGCGCATCTGGACATCCATGGGCCGGCTCATACGAAAGCTAACGATACTACGCTTGTGCAGTTCATCGCCAATGATTGCCACTGGCGTGCTGGTGTAATTCACAAATAACTCAACACAAGTATCAGGTAATACTCGTATATGACTTATATCTGTGCCTTCATCACAATCCATAGTACATATCACTTTGACATAGGGCCGGAGGCTCGTCATGATATCGTATAATTGAATACGCATAATTTAAAACAGCTCCATAGTCAATTTGTGATGTTCATACCAGTAATGGGGGACAAGGTCATAATTAAATATCTCTTTTTCTATAAAGCCGCATTTTTTTAGAACTCTTTGGGATTGCAAATTATCTATATCAGCTATAGCATAAATTGAAGGAAGTTTAAGTTCGTTAAAACCATATTCTACTGCTGCTTTTGAAGATTCAGTCGCATAACCTTTTCCCCAATGCTTCTTTAGAAATCTATAGCCTAGATCATGATAGTCTTTATGGCCATTGGTTAAATCAGTGATTAATTTAAATCCGCCCCAACCTACAAAATCACTCGATTCTTTTTCAATTATTGCTAGCCGTCCCACTCCGTTGTCAACATATTGTTGTCTAATGAATTTTATAACATCTTTAGCCTGTTGAATATTTTTAATTGGATTTTTTCCGAGGTGCTGATGCACTTCGGGATCAGAATCTAAACTAAAGATGCCTTCGACATCAGTTTCTAATAATTCTCTAAAATAAAGTCGCTCGGTTTCAATAAACATCTTCATTCTCAAACTTATTAATATTAAATGGAATTAGTTTTAGTTCACAAAGGTGTACCAGAGATTTCCTTTATTATTTTTATACTGAAAGAATGCCTGCCCATCAGCCACCTTTGGATTTCGTCCGGATTGATGTCAAGAGAGACAGCAAGGTCATTTGCCGAAAGGCCTTTATCTGCTAATTTTTTTGCTGTTTTATTGGCAATGTCCAGATTCAGCTGCGTTAATTCTTCTATAGCAGGGTTGCCGCTTTCTTCCAACCAGATGGATACAAAATCGTTCTTTTCCATTTATGTTTGTTGTAATTGTTTAAGGCATTCAGGGCATTCCGCACCGTTTGTTCATTTTGGCTGCAAAAC
>NZ_JBFTNT010000148.1:0-9755 GCF_056397585.1 Pedobacter sp. 05L430
ACATAAGTCCAATAAATGAGCCCCAATGGGATTGGTTAAAGCAATCTAATCAGGAAGGCAGTCCATGGACAAATGAGGAAATGTATCAAACCATTAAATCTTTAAATATCAGTTTACAGAAGCAAAAGCTTAGTACAAAAATCCTGACCACCGAAGCCGGTCAGCTTGATTTTTTGTATGCTGACAAGGGACGGACATCACGCCAGATAGACAGCTTCTGGAATCCAAAAAGCCCTTTATACATAGGCGGTTTTAGCAATAGTACAAAGTTTGTTGAAGGCCATGGATATTTTACAGAAAACGGCGACAGTACGCTAATAAACACAAGAAGATCTTTAAGAGATACTTTAAAGAAATATAATGGTCTGGAATATTGGCAATCAGAATACTCTATGCTTGGTAATGGTTATAAAGATAAAATCGAAGGCAAGCCAAGCGAGATGGATCATGCATTATTCCTTGCAAAGGTAATTAATCATGATTTTACCGTAGGGGATGCATCTGCCTGGCATTTCTGGAATGCATACGAGCCCGGGAATCCGTTAAATCCACGTTACTTTCTTATCGCATTAAATCCGCAAAGAGCAAGCAAACCTGAAAACAAGTACACCATTACTAAAAATCTGTGGGCCTTAGGACATTACAGTCTTTTTATCCGCCCTGGTATGGTTCGTATAGAAACACAAAGAAGCGACAGCTTAAATGACATGGAGGTTGCCCAGCAGGTAATGGTTTCTGCATTTAAAGACCCGAATGGAAAAAGTCTTGTAATAAATGTAATTAACTACACAAGTGAAACTAAAAAAACTGATTTTGTATTGAAAGGGCTACTTAAAGGACAGGCCTTAAAGCTTAAAAAGCATTATATAACCTCTGAAAAGCAGGATGACAATATTCGCCCTTATCCAATTGGAGATACTGCCCTACCACCGCGTTCTATAAGCACCTTTATATTTTCTGCTCTTTAAATAATATTAAGCGCAAAAAGAGGGAGCCTGATATTTTCAGGCTCCCTCTTTTATATTTTTTTATTTCTAGCAGTACTGCTCAAAAGCACCAATAAGGCTATCGGCAATCATTTGCGCCGGACGGCCTTCTATTTGATGACGCTCTATCATATGAACTAATTTACCATCTTTAAATAAAGCCATTGAAGGTGATGATGGAGGAAAAGGCAACATATAACCTCTAGCTCTGTCAACCGCTTCTTTTTCCATACCAGCAAAAACCGTTACCAATTTTGTAGGGTGTTTTTCATTTGCTGCAGCTAATTTTGCTGCCGGACGCGCGTTTGCAGCTGCACAACCACATACCGAGTTCACTACTACAAACACAGTTCCTTCGCTTGTAATGGCGCTATCAACTGCTTCAGCAGTTTTTAATTCTTCAAAACCTACGGTTGTAAGTTCAGCACGCATTGGTTCAACTAAATATTCTGGATACATATGCTTAATATTTTTATAAATTTTCTTTTTGAGTATACAAAGGTACTGTACCTGTAACTAGCATCAAAGCATTGGCGATAAGACCAATATAGTTTTGACCTTTAAATTACTTTGTATAAATCAAAAACAAGCGCTCTCCTCTGTTATATCATCATTTCTTAGCCTTGGCCTTCTTTCCAAACTGTCTTGGATAGTAGGAAATTGTGGTCATAAAATATTGTGTCAATACATTTTGCCTACCTATGGTAAAACTATTGGCATCACCATAGTTAATTACGCTGGTGTTCTGCCTTAATAAATCGAGGGCCGCGAATTTGACCTCAGCATTATTACCTTTAAGGAAGCGACAAACCAGGTTCGCATTCCAGATGGTGTAAACAATGTTTTTAGAATTCGATGAAGAACTGTTGTTGTTACTGATATTGCTATTCAACGTCAACTTCTTGGTGATGTTATAGCTGGCCGTCAATGTGGTGCCAACGTTCTTTCCGCTATATTGGGTGTTAAAGGCCTCTTGTTTGGATTTGTAGGTAGACCACGATTGGCTAAGCGCCACCGCCAAATAACTCTTATACGTATAATTAACACTACCGCTATAATACGTATTTAAATTACTCGAATAAGTAAATACACTATTGGTATACCCAGGGTTTATAGCTGTATTGAAGTTTCCATATAAATTAAACTGAAATTCCGATGTTTTAAGCTTTAAAGCCTTCCTGATACCCGCTTCGCCATTTAAATATTTATTCCCATCTGCATTGACCAAATAGACCGTCCGCCTGTTCTGCTCGTCAATCAAAAGACTGTCTACAATATTGTTAGCAATCAACCCTGCCCTTAGTGTGAAGTTGTAATTAAGCGTATTTTTACTATGTTGATCATCGCTGTAAAAGCTGAATGACAATTCACGCTGTACCGATTCTTTCAGGTTAATATTGCCTCTTCTAAGATTGTATACGTCGGTGCTGTCGGTTAGTGGAGCAAGCTGATTGATATTAGGTATCTTCAAAGTTGTTCTGTACTCAAGAGAGTAGTTCCTCGAGGTTTCCCCATATTGATTATTGTAAAAACTAATCTCTACGTCAGGGGCAAACTGGCTGTAGTTGCGTTTTAAGTTTTGGAAAGACCTGTCAGATTTATTATCCTGACTAATTAATAGCTCTTTAGGATGAAACGTGAGGGACAAGGACTTGTAATAACGGTTAGACATACTTTTCGAGAAAGATCTTCTTATTCTCAACCCAGGTGTTTCCTCAATAACATTCGTAGTTATTTGATTATTTAAATAGGCGTTAGTCCGGTATACGTTATTTATGGTATCCAAATCCTGCACCCTGTTATTATTTTTATCAGAGTTCAGCAGTAACCTGTTCGTTAAATCAAAGCTCATACGTGAGTATTTTTTGTTTCCAAAAATCAGCCCCTTTAGATCCTGTATAGTTAAATTGAGTTCCTGTCTGAACCCTTCCGCAAGGGTGTTGTACTTTCTGTTAAATTTCTGATTAGCTGCAGTACCAGTAAATGATTTAAACTCAGTCAGGTTCAGGCGGTCGCTTTCATTATTGTAGGTATTCAAATTATAGTTGGCCTCGAAACCCCTAAACCGCGTTGTTTGTGTAATGATATATGGAGAATACCTGTACTGACCACCAAACCTAAAACTCTTATTGTTGTAATTTCCGGTATTCATTGAATTATTTGTACTGGTTAGCACATCCTGCAAATTAGTAGCCGTACGAAAAGTCTGATCTACATTATCACCCTGATTAAAGTTTACTTCCTGGGAGAAATTCAAATTATGCCCCTTTTTAGTATACTCGTAATTCGAATCAAATCGCTGCGTGGTATTAGAAGATTGATTGTTGGTAATGCTGTTGTCAATCACCTTATCCGTACTGTTAACAGAGGTAGTTGTCTTAGCATCAGCTAGGTAATTGGTATTCTTGTCTTGTAAAAAGTAATTAGATTTTAAGGTGTTTTTTAACTCCCACGTGGGCTTTTCTATAAAATTGTAGGTAAAGTTTGCCCCGAGTGCACTGGGGCGTGTTATCCCTTCAGCCCTAAAATCAGGCTGATATTCTACATTGGTACCAACCCCCTTAAACGTACTGTTAGATTGGAGATCGCGCGTATTATCCGCAATCTTGTTAATATTGTTTATGGCGCCAACAACGGCAAGTTGCATTTTGGGCGTAAACATATTGATACTGGCGTCCGTTTCAAAACGCTTATCTGTTCCATAACCTGCGCCAATCTTACCAAAAAAACCAACATCCTTGCCTTTTTTTAGTTTAATGTTCATCTCCAGCGTAGAATCTGCAGGATTGGTACTTTGCTGACTCCTTGATTTGTTGTACACCTGTATTTTCTGGACCGCATTTTTAGCCAGATTTTGTGTAGCCTGCTTCATATCACCACCAAAAAAGGACTTTCCATTTACCAATAAGCTTTTAACCTCTTTACCGTTTACCGTAATCTGTCCGTCTCCCCACAAGGTGATGTTGGGTATCTGCCTAAGCAAATCCTCAACCACAGCATTACTATCTAATTTAAAAGCCGCAGCATTAAACTCTAACGTATCACCATTCATACTAATCGGTGGCACGGTGATCACTACATCGTCAAGCGTGATGTCCCTGCGGTTGGCAACAATGGTCTGGAGGTCAATGGTATTCTTACCCGAAGGTATCGTAAATGTCTTTCTGGAAGTATAGTAACCTACATTGTTAATATCCAGTCTTAGAAGAACATTTACAGGCAGGTTTTTAAAGCTAAATTCCCCATAATTATTGGTTACCTGGTAGCTTAACAAGGTGCTATCGGCCGATTTATAGATAGATACGGTAGCAGATTTTAGCACATAGTTCTGTGCCGTATCTCTCACAATACCCTTTGCAGTTCCTGGATTTACAGTGGTAGCTTGCTGTGCATTAAGCGTAAAGCAGGCAATACTGAGCAGAAATGCCAGCGTTATGGTATTTAATTTGAACATGGAGCGTTAGAATTTTTTTGGTTTAAGCTGAATAATTATGGGATTACTTTTCTTGTTTTGTGTTTTAAAGTACTCTGTTAAAGCAGCATTATACTTCCTGTTTTTATCTTCATTCTGTTCTTTAGCGGTAAAGAGCGTTAGAGAAGAATAGCTGGTGTAAAAACATTCAGGAGTAACGATATGAAAGCCTTTGTTTGTAAAATCATATTGAGATGCCAAATCCGTAATCGGCAAAAACTGAGAGGTAGAATCAGGCTCTATATCTGCAATAGATGTCAATTCAGTTGTTTTTAAGTTATATATAAAAGCTTTTTTCTCATCCCGGCTCCAATTCCAGTTCCTAACCTGGAAATACAGGTTATTAAAATGCAGGTAACTGTTAGCCAAATCATAAAAAACATCCCTGTTTTTCTCATAATAATCATAACCCTTCCCTTTATAGATTGGGTTGGTATCATAATCCATAGGAAGAGAGTTTGAGGCCGGAAACAAGATCCTATAAGCCAAAGAAAGCTTTTTAGCCGTTAATTTGTAAATGTTATAATAGAAGTTCTTTACAAAAAGATACTCATCCGGATTACCATAATCATATACACGGCCACCATGCCAGCGCTCATCGCCCTTGTGGTCAGCCGTTCGGTAAGGGAAATAACTTTCTACCCTCTTGCCATCCTTCAAAATGCTTACGTTATAGTAGATGCTGTCTTTACCACTTTCCTCCAGAAAAGCCTGGTCTATAATCGTACCATCACTAAATTTCTTATAATTGGTATAGTCTTTCTGTTTATCCTTAACAATAGGTACTTTCTTTACCAGCTTGGCAGTTAAATCAAAATAGTAAATTTGTTTACCTGACGAAATCTCAATCAGCACTTGACCATCTTCCTTTTTAATATTAAAGCCATAGAAACTCTGATCTTTAACTTTAGGATCTTTCTCTATTTTATTGGCATTGATCTTCGCAACATATTTTCCCGCTTTAGTAAAAATCAATACTGCTTTGGTTTCCCAATCGTAAATAACATAATTGTCGCCGGCGATTTTCAGTGAATTTATAGAACCAAACAGACTTTCCTTAGTGGTTTCTAACGGGGTAAAGATAACTTCATCGAAGAACTGAGATACAGCCGCACCGCGTGCGCTGTTGGGGTCAATCCTGAGCGTCACCATTCCTGTGCTATCAATTTTGCTTGCTTGAGCCACAGCATGGCCATAGGAGAAAATGCAGATTATTAAACTGCTGAGAGCGAATTTTAACATAAAGGCGTCATTTGGTTCCTTAAATATATTAATTTTCAGGAGACAAATGATTCTATGTGAAGCTCGGCCTTTATTTTTAACAATAATTAACGTTTAGACAAAACACGTCTTACTCTACAAAAGGAACGCTGTTTGCTCTGTGTTTCTGTTCGATGATACTTCGTCCCCATACTTAGAAAAAAAGGTGCTTTTACCGAACAATCGGGCTCTTTAATGCCGATTTATCTAATACGAAACATCGTATCAAATAGACCAGAACGAGTTGAATTGATCCATTCCTTTTTTGTTGCAATAAATAAACATAAATAGTCGTAAATTTGCAGGCTGTATATTAGAAACTTAATAAATAAACATATGTCATCAGTAGAGACAACTTACGTTCCTTACAAAGTTAAGGACATTTCACTGGCAGAATGGGGCCGCAAAGAGATTGAACTGGCAGAAGCAGAAATGCCTGGTTTAATGTCATTACGCGAAGAATTTGGTCCTTCTCAACCATTAAAAGGCGCACGCATTGCAGGCTGCCTTCACATGACCATCCAAACTGCAGTTTTAATTGAAACACTAGTTGCGTTAGGTGCTGAAGTTACCTGGTCATCTTGTAATATATTTTCTACTCAGGATCACGCTGCTGCTGCTATTGCTGCAGCTGGTATTCAGGTATATGCCTGGAAAGGTTTAGATGAAGCTAGCTTTGACTGGTGCATCGAGCAAACTTTACATTTCGGCCCTGAGCGTCAGCCGTTAAACATGATCTTAGATGATGGTGGCGACTTAACCAATATGGTTTTCGATAAATTCCCGGAGCTTATCGCTAACATCAAAGGTTTATCTGAAGAAACTACTACCGGTGTTCACCGCTTATACGAGCGTATGAAAAACGGAACATTGCATTTACCTGCAATCAATGTAAACGACTCAGTTACCAAATCTAAATTTGACAACAAATACGGTTGTCGTGAATCATTAGTAGATGCGATCCGTCGTGCTACTGATATCATGATGGCTGGTAAAGTAGCTGTTGTTGCTGGTTACGGTGATGTTGGTAAAGGTTCAGCTGAATCTTTAAGCTCACAAGGTGTACGTGTAATCGTTTCTGAAATTGACCCGATCTGTGCTTTACAAGCTGCAATGGAAGGCTATGAAGTTAAGAAATTTGCTACCGCAGTTAAAGAAGCTGATATTATTGTAACTACAACCGGTAACTGCGATATCGTTCGTGCTGAGCATTTCAAAAGCATGAAAGATAAAGCGATCGTTTGTAACATTGGTCACTTTGATAATGAAATTGATGTTGCCTGGTTAAACAAAAACTATGGTGCTACTAAAGTAGAGATCAAACCTCAGGTTGATAAATATACTATTGACGGAAAAGACATCATCCTATTGGCCGAAGGTCGTTTGGTAAATTTAGGCTGTGCAACTGGTCACCCAAGTTTTGTAATGTCTAACTCATTCACTAACCAAACTTTGGCTCAATTAGAATTGTGGACCAATACAGATCAATATGAGAACAAAGTTTATGTGTTACCTAAGCATTTGGACGAAAAAGTAGCTCGTTTACACCTGGCTAAAATTGGTGTTGAACTTGATGTTTTAGATGCACATCAGGCAGAATACATTGGTGTTCCGGTTGAAGGTCCATTTAAACCAGATACTTACAGATACTAATCACTCGGATAGATATAAAAAGAGGGAAATTACTAATGTAATTTCCCTCTTTTTGTTATCAGGCATATCCATTATTTCTGTTGAAACTCATCCTCAACACTTTCTCTTAAATCGTACATTATCCATTGTTTGCCTTGAATGTCTTTTTGCTTATTCTTAAGGAGTTTAATAAAATCCTGAACCCCCAGTGGTTCATTTCCATTTCCATGAATTAGAACTATACTCCCTGAGTTGGCTGGCTGACCTTTTGCAAGCCATGCATCACTCCCAACAGGAATAACCCCATAAGAAAGCACACGTTTTACTACTTCTGTATCTGATACAAGACCCGGAAAACGGAAGAAAACAGATGGCAACATCCCGTGTTGTAACATAGCCAG
This sequence comes from Pedobacter sp. 05L430, assembly GCF_056397585.1. Taxonomy (NCBI): domain Bacteria; kingdom Pseudomonadati; phylum Bacteroidota; class Sphingobacteriia; order Sphingobacteriales; family Sphingobacteriaceae; genus Pedobacter; species Pedobacter sp. 05L430. The sequence continues at coordinate 7,752 of NZ_JBFTNT010000148.1, forward strand.
TTCGGTTCCTAATACTTCGAAATTCAAATCTGTGCCCGGCTCCAATAAAAAATTAGTTTTAAGGGGTGCTTTAGAACTTACATGATGATTGTAAGAATGGTTTATCCATGTAACCTTTATATAGTTGGATTTTTCCAGCTCTTTAAGCCAATTTAAATCGTTGGCATGGGTAAGCATCCATCGGCCGGTAATTGATATTGCAATTGGCACCGGTTTCTCTGTTTTCTGAAATTCTGAAATGAGTGAGGTAAAGATTATTCTATCTAGAACTTTATGCGAAGGGCACAGATCAATTGTTAACGTTATTCCTTTTTCTTTTTGGAAACCATGAATAATTCCTGCATCCTGCAAGCTATTAGATAGTTGCCTTGCCGACGACATTGCCTTAGAATATGCTGAATTTTCAAAATAAATAAGTGCTTGGTCTAACGCCATTTCTTTCACAATTACTCCGGCAGCCGGAATTATTGATGTAGTTAGTTCAGCAGGATTAACCGCTAAATAAGAAGCAGTTCCTGAGGTTTTGAATTTCCGAAGTATCAGTAATTCCTTATTGTTATACTTAGTAATTGCAAAATATTTATTATACCCCTCAATACTAACCTGAGCCGAACAAGGAATAGCTAAGACCATTAATAGATACAAAATCGTCTTCACACACTTATTTCATTTAATTTTTAACCTGAACAGTGCTTGCATTGCCGTCCCTTATTGCCTGATAATGAGGAGACATAATCTCTACTCCCGCTTTATCAAATGCTTCATGAATATTCTTATGCATCTCTGAATAGATAACAGCCATAATGCCCGGATTACTGATGTAGGCATTTAGCTGATAAGACACGTACCAATCATCAAGACTTGTTTGCAGCACAAAAGGAGCTCTATCCTTAATTACGCCTTCGGTTGCAAGTGCAGCATTAATCAGCAGTTCATGAATTTTTGTCCATGGAATATCATAGCCTAAAGTAAGCGTGCTATGGATAATCAATCCTTCGTTAACAGACATGCTGGTATAATTCACAGTGTTCCCATTTAAGATGGCACTATTAGGAATGGTAATGATTTCGTTTTTGATTGTTCTGACACGGGTAACTAATAATGATTTCTCTAAAACAGCGCCGGTAGTATCTCCAATTTTAACAACGTCTCCAATTCTAAAAGGACGCATATAAGTAATCACCATGCCAGCCACGCCATTACTAATGGCCGATGATGATCCAAAGGAAATCAGTATCCCCAAAAACACAGATACTCCTTTAAATATGGCCAGATCCGACCCCGGAATATAGGGCCATATCATCACTATCATAAAGGCGTTTAATAAAATCTTAACAATATTAAATGTAGGTTTTGCCCAGTCAGGATAAAAACCGCTAACCTTTAGCCTTTCAGTCTCGACCTCGTAAGCTAAAAACTTAATTGCCTTTTTCACATAATGGAATACCCCAACTATAACAGCTATAGTAATCAGTTTTGGTACAAAGTCAATTAAAGCACTAAATATGTTCTTTAGTGGGTTCAGCACAAAGCTAATCAGACTATCGCTCCAGGGTTTTGTCCATGGAAAGAGCCTAAAAATAACTGGGAGGGTAAGATAGATCAGCAAAAGGATGACAAAGATTTTAATTAAGTTCAGGAACTTGCTTATTAATATCAGCTCCCTTCTTCTGTCGATCAACTCATAATCCTTAATTTTCAAATGCCCAATTCTTTCATGCAATTTGAAACTCAACCAGCTGTTAAACCTGTTAGAGTATTTATTTAAAAAAAATATACATACGCCTAATACAACAATGATCAGCAGCCCCAATCCCGCTCGCTTTAAAAGTTCTGATACGTTGGTTTCCTTCCTRTAATTATTGATATTATTTATAATAATTTCCTGATAAGCTTTAGCCATAACCTCTTTATCCATCTTCACGGAATCTGCGTCAGCTTTTGATAAGCTTAATAAAATATCGCCTTTATAAACAATTCCTACAAGGGTAGAATCATCAACTG
>NZ_JBFTNT010000149.1:0-9732 GCF_056397585.1 Pedobacter sp. 05L430
ATACTATCAGTTCAGTTCTGGCAGCGATTAAGACTGCTCAACCACAAATCATTTATAGAGCAGATTAATTATGGAACCATCATTATTCACCGCATGGGTAGCGAAGTATTTCAAACCCTTAGTTGCGAAGGTTGTTGAGAAAATCAACGGCACAAAAGTACCGGATTCTTATCGTCACAAAACGATGCTCCGTAAGGAATATTCTCCTACAATACTATCAGTTCAGTTCTGGCAGCGATTAAGACTGCTCAACCACAAATCATTTATAGAGCAGATTAATTATGGAACCATCATTATTCACCGCATGGGTAGCGAAGTATTTCAAACCCTTAGTTGCGAAGGTTGTTGAGAAAATCAACGGCACAAAAGTACCGGATTCTTATCGTCACAAAACGATGCTCCGTAAGGAATATTCTCCTACATTGAAATGGAATTMAATTAACGTAGATGGGTCTACAGTAGCGGCAGATGTCGTTTCAATGGACTCTGCACTACCATTAAAAAAACGTGATTCAATCTCAAAAGCAGATGGTGACATTCCTAAATTGGGTATGAAACTAGCCTTGAATGAACGCACGATGACTGACCTTAATATCCTGGCTAATAGCCCTGCAATTCAGGAAAGCGCACTTGTAGCTAAACTCTTTCAAGATACCGCGAAATGTATCACAGGTATTTATGAGCGTCTGGAATATATGTTTCTTCAGGCTCTATCTACAGGGATTACACTTATACCTGACACTGAAAATGTAGGCTTAGGTATTCGTGTTGACTTTGGCTACAAAGCATCCAACAAGTTTGGGGTAGCAGTGGTATGGTCAGCAGGAGCGACAGGAACTCCTTTGAGTGATTTTAACAGGGTGAAAGATGCTGCTGATGCAAATGGAGATACCATTACTACGGTAATGATGGATACGTTTGCCTTCAACAACATGCTGAAATCAACAGAATTCAAAGAGCGCTATGCAGGTTCATTAGGTATCGCTGTAAATACTTCATCAGTGTTGCCGATCCCAAATAAGGATCAGGCGAAATCGTTCATCTTGGGCGAATACGGTTGGACTATTGATATCGTTAACCGTACTGTGAAAACAGAACGTGACGGTACTAAAACCAACCGTAAGCCTTGGGCCGAAGGTGCTGTTGTATTCTTAACATCTACTGAGGTAGGTACACTTACATGGGGTACTCTTGCTGAAATGGTTCACAAGAATAAAGCAGTTGACTATCAGGTTGCTGATGAATTCATCTTGGTTTCTAAATTCCACAAAGTTGATCCATTGAAAGAGTTTACCTCTTCTCAAGCACTGGTTTTGCCAGTAATCAACAATGTTGATGAGATCTATTTATTGGATTCTAAAACTGTTCAAGCGTAATGGGAAAAGCTAAAACCGACAGTGCTTCTGCTCAAGGTAGTGGGAGTAATGAAAATAAAGAGTTGTTTGACCACATAGTGGTACAAGAGGACTTGGACGCTAACCCGGAATTGGCTGAGTCAGGAGTAAAAGTTGGCGATACCATTCAAGTCCCTGTAAAGTCTGATGTTCCTGATCAAGTGAGTGAGGGTGATGACGAGGAAAAACAAGAAATACCTGAGTGGGCTGTAAAGGCATTAGTAGGAATATTTGATCCTTTATTTAAATCGTTGTCAGACGAAATATCTGACCTTAAAAAAGCCTTAGTTAAGGCCAATAAGGAATCAACTCCTAACGCTGTATCCGTTGAAGATGATTTTGATGAAGATGCTGATTATGTTGTTGCCTCAGGCAAATCATTCCGTGATTCGAAAGACTTCACTCAGGAATATACTGAAGGTGAGGATGTGTCCCATTTAGACAAAGAAGTTCAGAGACGATTATTTGCTAACGGTTTAATAGAAGAAGCATAATCATGACCATAAAAGAAGCCCTTTCAACCAAAACAAGATCGCTTAACGTAACTAGCGAGGAACTTGACTTAGCAATACTTGAAGCAGGATTGGATGGCAGTGCCACATATAGCCCTGAGACAGATGGTAAAGCGGTTGATATGATTTGGGCGGGGCTTCTTTTATCTACCATTCAAACGGTAGAGGTTAAAGAGGATGATGTAAGCATTAAGTATTCGTCAGACTTGCGTGGGATATATTCATGGATAATGCGCAAGTGGGGGATGGTAGATCCTTTTTTACCAATTAAACCAACTGTAAAACAAAGACTATTCTGGTAATGGATTTTCAACCGCACATAGCTACCTGGAGCGTACCAGGAACGGAGCCACAAACAGATCCGGAAACTGGATTTCCAATTCCTACTGAGGATATCACTATGTCTGTTCCTTGTAGGTACCATTCTGAAAATGGCAAACAGTTTACGAATGAAGTTAATCAGCCTGTTTTTCAGAAGGGTAGAATCAGATTTGTAAAGGGATCTCAAATGCCATCATTATATGAAAACATTAAGGTTACTGATGGTGATGTGGTAGTTTTTGAGGGCCCAGTTATGGAAGTTTATCGTGGACAATTAGGATGTAGATGTGATGTTTAGTATAGAGGCAAATTTTAATCAAAGCAAGATTCATTCGTACATAGAAAAGCGAATTGAGGAGCGTGTTAATGAAATCGTTGCTTTTTTACGCGAAAAAGGTACCGAGTATACTACAGCCGCGAGGAATAAAACATTAGCCGGTAAGCCATATACCAATAGGACTTTCAATTTGGTGTCATCAGTTGGTTTTGCAATAGTTAGGCAGGGTAAAGTTCTTGAGTCATATTTTCCTTTGTTAGAATCAGGCGACGAGGGACGGAAGAAAGGAGAAGCCACAGCAGAGAGAGCAGCGAAAGAATATAGTGAGTCTGATGATGTCGCATTGGTATTGGTCGCTGGAGAATATTACGCGAGTTATGTTCAGGAGACGTACGATTTTGATGTTACCAAACTGGCATCTGGAGCTTTTGCTAAGTTTCTACGAAATCTATGGAGGAATAAGGAATGAAAGACGGTATAGACATGGTTCTTGATGTTAGAGGATTAATAGATGTACCCTCGTTCACAAGTTTAATCGATGGTGAAGTTTATGGTAACATTCGTCCTGACAACAGTATAAAGGCAGATGTCGTAGTGACTGCGCTTGGCGTGAACGATGATCCTGATCAAGACGGAGCCGGAAACATAAGGTTATATGTTCCAAAGATAAAACAATCCGGTATAATGGTTACAGATCAGACCAGGCTACGGGAACTCGGCAAAGTGATAGTAGGCCTAGTAGATAATCAGTTTAAACCAACATTTAGAGTATGGATAGATGAACGTCCAAAATTTAACAGAGACGCTGATGGTTCATATCATTTACACATGGGATATCAGTACCATTCAATTCGAGAAAACACAGGTATTTAAAAACCGCCTTAGGGCATTAAAACAAATAAATTATGGCAACATATGCAGTAGGCGGAGTAGAAAAAATTAGAGTCGCACCCGCAGTAACAACAGAAGCGGCAATTACAACTGGATTAGCTTCAGCGGTTCAGTTAGAGTATGTGGCGGACGCAGTTGCGTACACCCGGAACTCTGACACTTTAACTGATCTTGTTCCGGAGGATAAAGATGTTGCGTTTGTAACATTCGCAGCTCCAGGAGAAGCCGATCAAATCACAATCGGATTACTTCAACAGGACCCAATTGTAATGGCGATGTTCGAAAACATTGTTTACACATCAGCTACCACAAAAATCGTGAACCTTGCTAAACGTAAAGTCGCTAATGTAATGTTAGAGATCACAACTCGCAGCATGAAAGATGGTCGTAAACAAATTATCGTACTTCCAAACGTAGCAGTGACTTTAAGTTATGTGAACAACTTAAATAAAACATCGTTACAGCAATTGCTTTTAACTGGTAAAGTTGGTTCATTCAAAACCACTACTACTTTACTTGATGCGATTTCAATCAAAACTTGGGTAACTGAGGCAGGAGCGCCAATTGACTCAACAACTCCTTAGTCATGGTTAAGGTAGAAGTAGTTAGCGATTTTTTTGTAGAAGCTACAAGATCACATTACGTTACTGGATGGAAAGGAGAGGTATCAAATGATCTCGCTCAAAGACATGGAGAAGAGGGGACTGGCTTTTTGAAAGAGTTACCAGAAGACGCAGAATTGACTCCACTACCAGAGACTTTATCGAAAGCCGCTAAATCTAATGACGGGAAAAAGATTAAAAAGTAATTAAAGTTGTCCCAATCAAATAAAAGCCCTGCCTGTCTCAGATAGGGCTTTTTAATTTCAACTACAAAATGGAACAGAATTTTATTCTACAATCAATAGCAGACACTTTTACAGGAAAGCCACTTCATAAACTCACAATTCCAGTGAAAAATGTTCAGCCTCCTAAAAAAATAATCGTGAGTGCTGCTCAACCTATAATAGTAAAACGAACTATATGGGATAAGATATTCAGACGGCCAATTGCACCGCAGTCATATACGGAAGAAATTGTGAGATATGAGGATGCTGAAACAAGTAGAACATACGAAATAAAACCCTGTGTAGTTGCGAATATGTACCGTGTCGCTGGACGGGCCTCACAATTGCCAAAGGCATTGTATTCACATAAAAGTGATAATTTAAAATTCATTCCAGAGCACATGCCTACTATCGCTTATATAGTTGCGGCAGCTATTCAAAATAATCACTTAGAGCCAGATCAAGAGTTAATTCAGTTTATTGAACTAAACCTTGATGCTGATGAGATGTATGAGGCACTGAAAGCTGTTTTTAGTAGTTTAAGAATGGATTCTTTTACGAATTCTATCGTCTTAATGACAGGAACAGTAGGGATACTGGATCAACAGACGAGTCCAGCGGACGGGAGCGAGTTAATAGCCTCCCTCATTCAAACATCGGATCAGCTTGCAAACACTTCGGGTGGTCAGAATGGGATGTAAAATGGAATCTAAGCTGGGACAACTTTGTATTGTATCTGGCTAGTATACCGAAAACAAATAGTGAGGATAAAGAAGTAATAGAAACAAAGGATTCAGACGAAATATTTTAAGTTATGGGCGAATTATTAGATTTTAAAGCAAAGGTAGATTTCACTCAAGCTAAAAGGGATATAGACAATTTTGAAAAGATGCTGGCTAAAGTAGGTGTTGCCCCTGCAGCTTCCACATCAAATTTCACTCAGGCTAATGTCGGTATGACTAAAGCCATCCGGGATTCATTACTGGAAACCGAGCGGTTAAGGCAAGAGAATCTGCAGTTACAGAACCAATGGCAGCAGGGAGCGATATCTCTAAATGAGTTAACTGCCAAACAAAAGCAGAATACCATTGCCCGACAACAGTCAACTAAAGAGGCTAAAGAGGCAAGATTAATACAAGAGCAGGTTAATGGGTCTTATTTTGCTGCTCAAGCTAGATTAAAGGCTTTAGGGGTTGAAGTGAAAAGCTATGAAAATGGCTTAAAAAAACTTACCCCGGAACTTAAGAGTAAGGTAAAAGAATACAATGAACTGAATAAATCACTCACGAAGTTTGACGAAGGTATGGGTAACCACCAGCGTAAAGTTGGCTTCTATTCATCGGCCCTAAAAGGAGCTTCTGGGCAACTCGCGGGATTCGTAGCAACGTATGTTTCTGCGGCAGCCGCCATGCAACTTATCAGTGCTACTTTTACACAGTCGTTAAAATCATCAGCAGTCAGAACTTCTTTAGAATTCACATTTGGATCCGTTGACCTTGCGGATGCTAAACTTGAACAATTACTTGATACTGCAAATAGATTAGGTGTAAATTACAATGCCCTGGTTTCTTCCTATAAATCATTTACTGGAGCTGTAGTTGCTTCAAACTTTGATTTTCAACAAGGAGAACGAATATTCAATGCAGTTGCCGGTGCGGCATCAAAATTAAAGCTTTCCAGCGAAGATACAGAGGGGGCATTACGCGCACTGCAGCAGATGATTTCTAAAGGCAATGTTCAAGCGGAGGAGTTAAGAGGCCAATTAGGTGAGCGTATACCTGGTGCATTTTCAATAGCCGCAAGGTCCATAGGGGTAACAGAAACACAATTAAACAAGATGCTTCAGAAAGGTGAAGTTCTTGCTGCCGACCTATTGCCTGCTCTTGCTACCGAACTGGAAAAAACATTTGGTTTGGAAACAACCAAAAAGGTAGAGGGACTGAACGCTGAAACAGAAAAATTCTTCAATATATTTTCGGGAGCTGTAGCCGAAAGCACGAATACCAATAAATTCTTTGAAACTGTACTAAAAGGATTCAATGAAATCTTTGGTACAATATTCAAAATGGTAAACTCTGATAGCTGGAGTGAATTTTGGACTAGGTTAACTATTGGTTCATCTGTAGCAGATACAATGAAAAGCATTAGTAAAGCTACTGAGCAAGCTAATAAAGCAATTAGCAATACATTAAACATTCCTTCCGGAGATGCAAAGAAAACCACGTTTGCATATGAAGAGTTGTCTTTGGCTTATGAAAAGGCCACAAAAGCATTAACAGATTATAAAGAAGGAGTAAAAACAGGGGCATTGGTTGATGGAGGAAAAACGAGCATTCAATCTTTAGAAAATATAGTTAATGTGACTAAAGCAAGGATGGAAGCCGTTAAGAAGCTGATTCCTGAAGCCAAAGCAACAAGCACAGAAGAATCTGCAGCAGAAAAAGCGGCAAAGCTAAAATTGGAGCGCCAGGCAGAACGGGAGGTAAATGCTCAAAGAACTTTACAGAAAAAAATAACGGATATTCAGAATGAGGCTTCTCGAAAAACACTCACAAAGGATGAAGAAGAAGTCCAGGCGGTTAAAGATAAGTTTGCAAAAATAACTGAAGAAGTCCGTGTATTCAACGAGAATCCTAAAAACAAACTTAAAGTAGATGGGTCTGGACTTGCTCCGGCAATGAAAGCTCAAATCATCTCTATTGAATATAAACAAGACACCGAGAAACTAAAAGAGTCATTAGAGGTTCAAAAAAGCCTATATGAACAGTACGAATCCTATAAAACGGAATTAGGTAAGAAAGCTGCTAATGAACGCTTCGGTGCCGAAATAAATACTAGTAAAAAATATGCTGATATCTTACAGGACGAATATGATAAAATCTTAAGTTTCGGTTCAGCAAAAGGTTTTACTGGGGCTATGACGGAGAGGATGAAGTTCTTGGAGCTTGGAATTAAGGCCGAGGGGGTAGTTGAGCAAAAAAGGCAGGATGATTTAATTAAATCTCTTAGATCATTCGAACAAGAAAGACTATCGCTAGAGGACCAATATAAACAAGACAGAATTGATGTATTAGCAAAAGGCGGAAGCGAGGGACTTGCAGAACTGGATAAACAACATGCGACAAAACTTGCTGCATTAGGTGATGCTCATTTAAAAGAAATTGATGCGTTTAAGGAATTGTATGCAGGAATAGATCGGCTGTCTGATGAAAATGCACTAAAAGTCGTCTCTAATGCTGAGGACGCTTTAAGTCTCCTTAAATCTAAAGGAGTAGTTATAAGCAAAGAATTAGAGTCTGAACTGAAACAATTATTTGGAGATTCCAAAGAAGCCATAGCGGATAGATTACCGGATCGGCTTATAAATCTGGCAAATCAAATTGATAATGTTGCCGGCGCTGTTTCAGGTGTTGACGAGAACTTCGGGAAATTACTTTCTACCCTAGGAAACGTTGTAGGCCAGGTTGGTAATATCAAAAAGGATATGGCCGATCTGCAGAAATTCAGTGGGAAAGGAAAGAATGGGTTGGAGGACTTTAGTTCTATTGGACAGTTAGCCTCCGGCTTTGCTATTTTTAGTGCAGGAGCATCAATATTCTCATCTATTTTCAAGTTGTTTGATAAGTCTGCGCAACGTGAAGCTGAGGCTAAATATGCAAGAGATATTCAAAATAGACAACAAGAAGCTTCTAATAAGCTGTTAGAACGCCAAATTTCACTTATAGATGAAGCTTACGGAACAGATAGGATTTTAAAGTATGACCAGGCTTTAAAAACAGCAAGAGAAAGTGAAGCAAAATATGCTGCTGACGTTGCTGATAATTTTAAAACCACTGGTGATTTATTAACAGATAGCTTCTTAAAGCAAATAAATGAAGGTGTAGATCCGAAGAAAATATCCGGAGGGGATTTCTTTAAAAGGGACGCGTTCCTTGATAAGTTTTACAAAGGACAACTTAGTAAGATTGGTGATATTTCAAAATTAACAGTTCAGGAGTTAAGTGCTCTTGCTGAGGGTGGTCCAATCGATGAAGGCACTCAAAAACTAGTAGAGAATTTAATAAATGCGAAACAGGCGGCTATAGATATAGTAAATAAATTAAATGCTGAATATGTAGGACAATCTTTGGATTCCTTGGCCGACAGTTTCATTTCTACACTGACTGATGGAGTTGGGGATTTCGGCAAAACATTTGAAGAAACTATACGTAAATCTATCCTGAATGGGTTTAAGAGTAAGTTCATCCAAGATCAGTTACAGTCCTTTTATACAGAATTTGCTGACTTGTCAAAAGGAGGATTGACTAAAGAAGAAATAGCGACCTTAAAGTTATCCTATGATAAGGCTACTACTGCAGGGGAGCAGAGGCTAAAGGATTTAGAAGCCATATCAGGAGTTAAATTAACCGACACTGGAGGCGGGAATCAACCCGAAACCATGAAAGGCCGTATCGAATCGATCACCTCTAACCAGGCAGATAAATTGGAAGGCGTATTAAGAGGAACTCAACTTGCTACAATCCAAGTAAGGGACTTATTAAAGCCAATTGGTATGACCATGGGCGAAATGTTGGAGATAGGAAGGGGTAAATTAGCATCATTGATAAAGATCGAGCAAAACACGGGGAAAACGGCAACGAACACTGATAGGTTGGAGAAAATCGAAACAGCGTTGGTGAGTATCGATAAGAAGATGAACGACAATAAAAATGCTTTGTCAGGCAATGGGTATGTTTAAAACAACTATAGGGTTAGGATGTTAAATCAGGCTGATATAAATGGTATTGAGGTATATGACGCCTATGGTCTTTGGTTCACAAACGGACTGAAGAGCATGGAGCGCCCTGCCGACCTTAAAGAAGCCGAATCTCAAAGCTGGCCTGAACGTGATGGTCGTGAATATCGGTTGACCACCAAGCTTGATGATTATGATGTATCTCTGGATAGTGTGTTGAGCGCACCTACAATGGCTGAGTTCTTAGTTAAGAAAGCAGCATTATTTGCAGTGTTAGGCAATGGATTAATCAAGGAGTGGTTTGTATACTCAACTGGCGTCACTTATAATATCAAATACAATCGTGCTACGAATTTCGATTTTATCAATACCGTTGGAGCTATAAGCGCAAAGTTCAATATTGAACTAACAGTGACGCTTCAACAACAAGAAGAAACAATTTATATACTAGACGGGAATGGCTGAGCAAATAGTAATTGGTAGGATTCAAATGCGTAGGCGTGTTGCCGTTTTATGGTCYGCGCTTAATGAGATATTAAAGGAGGGAGAGATTGGTGTTGTTATTGACACTAACCCTATCAAATTTAAAATAGGCGACGGATTTACTCCATGGAATGATTTGCCATTTGCTCAAGGTGAAATCCCTCAGGGGCAGTATGCCGGGCGGGCAACCCCTTCAATGAATCCTGGTACGCAAACCACTCCAGTATATTATACGGCTAATCAGGCCGGTACATATACCAATTTTGGAGGCGTTATTTTGCCTGCCAATTCTC
>NZ_JBFTNT010000150.1:0-9731 GCF_056397585.1 Pedobacter sp. 05L430
GACAGAGCTAAAGTTGATAGAGGCTGTGCCTAAACAAGTGCCGAACTCATTACATACAAAGCTTATTCGAAAAGTCCGGTTTAGGTGTCGACTTTAACTTATCTTTCGGGAACCAATTGTTTGGCTCCAGTAGAATGTAGCACCTTGTAAGCACAGGTTGCTAAGACTTCGCAGGGTCTAATCCCTCCGTCTTTCTCTATAAGCATTACAAAGGTGCAACAAAGAAAAATCATTTCCAAAATTTCGGCCGTTAAAGCATATAAAATTGTATAGAGGAGACAATTAACTCAGAACTTCGAAACATTGTTTTGAAAACATCACAGTGTACAGCTGAATTTGAAAGCTTAAAATGTGTTTAAATTATAGAGATGGCAATCTGCCTATGAGAGATAAATATGTTGACAACGAAAAGGCGGGTGGGATCATAGTTCATGCTCCACCCGCCTTTAATATTTTTAAGAAACAGGTTGTTATTTTCTGCTTCCGAAGATTCTTAGTAGATATAAGAAGATGTTTATAAAGTCAAGGTAAAGAGATAAAGCGCCCATAATTGCCAGTTTCTTAGCGTCAGTTGCCGCCATTTGATCCCCATTTTCTTCAATACCCGCACCAATACGTTTCAGTTTCTGAACATCGTATGCTGTTAGAGCTGTAAAGATTGCTACTCCAAAGAAGCTCATTATGTAGCTAAAACGATCACTTCCAATAAACATGTTAATGATACCGGCAATGAATAAGCCTACTACACCTACCATTAATATTGGGCCAAATTTGCTTAAATCTACATCTGTGGTGTAACCTAAAACTGCCATTATTCCAAATATACCCGCTGCGGCAGCAAAACATGCTACAATTGAACCAGCGGTATAGATAAGTAATATAAAACTTAAACTAACACCTAATAGAACCGAAAATAGAACAAATACGCCTAATAAAGCACCATAAGACAGGCGGTTAAATCCTGTTCCCATTAAAATTACCAGACCAAGAGGCGCAAACATTGCGATATAACCTAGTATTGTTCTTTGTCCTGTTTCAAAATTAATTAATTGACTTAAAGCTGCAGGAGAAGTTGAAATAAGCAAAGCAGCTAATGTTGATAAACCAAGAGCTATAAACATCCATAAAAAAACATTCGCGAAGAATTTCTTGGCAACTTTACCAGTTAAGTCTTCTACAAAAACGGACTGTTGTGCCCAATCATTATTATTGTTATTATTCATGTGTTTTAAATTTATTTAAAGATACGAATTGTTTCATTCTAACAAAAGCTATGCCCCTAGCCTTTTTGTCAGGATTTCTTCAACTTTCTTGAAAAACTGAAGGGGTTTTAAGGTTCTCCATGCCATATCGTCAAGTTCGCCACCAAAATTGATGTAATAATCTATATTGCTGTTACGGAATTCATTGATTACATGTTCCTGGAAATTGATGCCTGTAATCCACCCATCTTCAACTTCCTGAAACCATTCTTCATAATAACTATCTTCAGAAGAATGGAAGTTCAGTACGTTTTCGCCTATCAGTATGAATTTATTTATGCCTTCGTCAATCATCAGTTCAATGATTTCACGTTTCAGAAGCATAATGTCGTTGCCGATGGCATCGTTCCACTCTCCAATAAGCTCTATGACTGCATAATTTCTATCGTAGTCAACATACAGTACTTTAAGATACATTGTACTTGATCCGAAATCATCCCATTGGGGATGTAACAGAAAATTGTACAGCTGCTTGTCGAAATAAAATTCCGAGTACTCAGTGTTGTAGAACGGAGAACGCTCATCTTCTGCCGCGATATAGTCATCACGCCATAGATAGTAAGGCTCTATTTCGTGCATGTCGGGTTATTTATGAGTAGATTCAACCGCTTTGCGGACACTTCCATAACGGATAAGCAGATCAGCAGCATGTTCATAATCTATATTCAGTTCGTCCATTACCATTTGTGTACCTCTGTCTACCAGTTTATGATTGGTTAGCTGCATGTCTACCATCTTGTTGCCTTTTACCCTGCCTAGTTTTATCATTACCGTAGTACTAAGCATGTTTAGAACCAGTTTTTGTGCAGTTCCAGACTTCATTCTGGTAGAACCTGTTAAAAATTCAGGACCAACTACTACCTCTACAGGGAAATCACTTTCAGCAGCTATCGGCCCCCCTTCGTTGCATACAATACAACCCGTTAAAATGCCATTTTTACGGGCAGTGTTTAGTCCGCCGATAACGTATGGCGTGGTTCCAGATGCGGCAAGACCAATTAAACAGTCGTTGGCATCAATTTTAAATTCCTGCAGATCTATCCATGCTTGCTGGTCATCATCTTCAGCATTTTCAACTGCTCTTCGTATGGCAGTGTCTCCGCCGGCAATAATTCCAACAACCCAATCAAACGGAACACCAAAGGTAGGAGGGCACTCTGAGGCATCAACAACACCCAGTCGGCCACTTGTGCCTGCACCGATGTAAAATAACCTTCCCCCGTTTATCATTCGCTCGGCAACAGCAGAAGCCAGTTTCTCTATCTGAGGAATTACTTTTTCCACAGCATAGGGAACTGTTTTGTCTTCATCATTTATGCCCTTTAGAATTTCAAGTACTGACATTTTATCAATATCGTTATACGTTGATTCTTGCTCGGTTACTCTTATCATTAGATTAATTTTTGTTAAAATTCGTGATTTTCTTGTTAAACCAGAAATAATAGGGGAAATCAATTCAAAATAAGGATTTCTTCTCAATTATAAAGTAATAGAAAAAATACTAAACAAATAAAAATCAAAGCGGTTAATTGATTATATAACAGTCTAATTTTGTACCTTTACGGTGCCTTTAGCCATGAAAAAGAATACCCGTTATAATCTCTTAATTGCCCTCACTTATTCAGTTACTTTAATAGGTGGGATGTTTTTTGGGTATAAGTTTCTGAAAGACCAGGGATATACCTTCCAAAAGACAACATATATAGCGGATAATAATGCGCAAAAGGTTGATGAAATTCTTCATATCATTAATAAAAACTATGTAGACGAGGTTAATGCCGATAGCTTAAATAACCTGCCTATTGATAGTTTATTGCATAAACTTGATCCTCATAGCATATATCTTCCACCAGAAAAAGCGAATGAATTTGCTGAATCATTAAATGGAAACTTTGAGGGCATAGGCATTGAATATTACATTTTAAATGACACCCTGCTGGTTACAAATGTAATTAAGGATGGCCCGGCATTTTTGGCCGGAATAAAACAGGGCGACAGAATTATTAAAATAGATACCATTTTTGTTAGTGGCAAGGCTTTGCCAAGAGAACAGATGATTGGTAAGATCAAGGGAAAAAAGGGTACTGCAGTAAAATTAACTATTGTGCATCCTGGCAGTAGCCTGGCAACTGTTTTTACGGTAAAACGCGATAGGGTACTGGTGAGTAGTATCGATGCGTCGTATATGCTTAACAGCGAAGTTGGTTATGTGAGGATCAGTAAATTTGGGTCAGATACTGATCGTGATTTTGTGGAATCTATAAAGTCGCTTAAATCTGAAGGGATGAAAAAGCTGGTACTTGATCTTCGGGACAACGGGGGAGGCTATTTAACGGCGGCAACGGGGCTGGCTAATCAAATTCTTGAGGAGAATAAATTAATTGTTTATACCGAAGGAAAACATGAGCCGCGCACAGATTATGTGGCCACAGGTGGAGGTGAGTTTGAAGATGGTAAACTAGTGGTGCTTATTAATGAAAACACGGCATCGGCCAGCGAAATTCTGGCGGGCGCGGTACAAGATCTAAACAGGGGGCTTATTATCGGTCGCCGTTCTTTTGGTAAAGGACTTGTTCAGGAGCAATTTCCTTTTGTAGATGGATCTGCATTGAATTTAACAATTGCACGTTATTATACTCCATCTGGCAGAAGTATTCAGAAATCGTATAAAGATGGCTATAAAGCTTATCAGGATGAGATAGAGAATCGTTTTAATGATGGAGAGCTTACTGCTTCGAAAAAAATTGTTAAAAAGGATAGTATAAAGGGCAGACTAGTAGGAGGTGGTATCCAGCCAGATATTTATGTAAAAATGGATACTATGGGTTATAACAAATGTTATACTATGCTGGCGTCTAAAAAGATATTGTTTGATTTTGTTTATGATGTTTTAGCCAGCAGATACTCTGCACCATTTATTGAGCAGAATCTGGCTACTTTTAATGTCAGTGAAGCAGACTATCGTGACCTGCTAAAGTATATTCAGAATCGTAATGTTGTTGTTGATCAGAAACAGCTGGCTTCGGCAAAACCACTGATCCTAAATGATATGAAGGTGCTTTTATGTAAGTATCACTTAGGTGATGCGGGTTATTATAAAGCGCTTAACCTAAGTGATGCTATGGTAAAACAGGCGTTAAATAGCTTGCAGTAAGCTTATTTCTGTCTGAAATAAATCTGGATTGGTACTCCGCTAAAATCAAAATGTTCACGAAGCTTATTCTCGATAAACCTTTTATAAGGTTCTTTAATGTATTGAGGTAAGTTACAGAAGAAAGCAAACATTGGTGATGTTCCATTGATCTGTGTGATGTATTTTATTTTGATGTACTTTCCTTTTAATGCAGGTGGCGGATAGTTTTCTATGATCGGCAACATTACATCGTTTAATTTAGATGTTGGGATTTTCTTGCCTCTGTTTTTATGTACTTCTAAAGCGGTTTCAATAGCCTGGAAAATACGTTGTTTAGTTACTACTGAAGTAAATACAATTGGCACATCAGTAAAAGGCTGCAATTTCTGACGAATCTGCTCTTCGAATGCTTTTACAGTTTTATTGTCTTTCTCTATTAAG
The DNA here is from genome assembly GCF_056397585.1 of Pedobacter sp. 05L430. NCBI lineage: Bacteria > Pseudomonadati > Bacteroidota > Sphingobacteriia > Sphingobacteriales > Sphingobacteriaceae > Pedobacter > Pedobacter sp. 05L430. The sequence continues at coordinate 4,837 of NZ_JBFTNT010000150.1, forward strand.
TCCCATTTGTTTACAAGAATTACGATACCTTTCTTGTTTTTCTCTGCAAGGTGGAAAATATTCACGTCCTGCGATTCTAAACCTTCGGTTGCATCAACCATTAAGATCACCACATCGGCTTCTTCTAAGGCTTTAATTGTACGCATTACAGAATAAAACTCAATGTTCTCTTTTACCTTGGTTTTTTTACGTAAACCGGCAGTATCGATAAACATGAATTCATGTCCAAACTGATTATAATGAATGTGTATAGAGTCTCTGGTTGTACCTGCAATTGGAGTAACAATGTTTCTGTCTTTACCAATCAGTGCATTGATTAAAGAAGATTTACCAACGTTTGGTCTACCTACGATTGTGATTTTAGGAAGCGTGTTTTCTTCTTCAGGAAGATCTTCAAAGTTTTTGATCACATCATCAAGAAGATCACCTGTTCCTGATCCTGTCATAGACGAGATAGGGTAGATTTCGCCAAGGCCAAATCCGTAAAACACCGCAGCTTCGTTTTGTAGTTGTGTATTATCAACCTTGTTTACTACTGTAAATACAGGTTTTTTACTTCTTCTAAGTAATTGCGCTATTTCGTCGTCAAGATCTGTAATGCCTGTGGTTACGTCAACCATAAACAATAATACACTTGCTTCTTCAATAGCGATAACCACTTGCTCGCGGATAGCTGCTTCAAAAACATCTTCAGAGTTTGCTACGTAACCACCAGTATCAATTACAGTGAATTGTTTGTCAGTCCATTCAGCTGAACCGTAGTGACGGTCGCGGGTTACGCCGCTAAAATCATCGACAATGGCTTTACGACTTTCTGTTAAGCGGTTAAAGAGGGTAGATTTGCCTACGTTTGGTCTTCCGACGATTGCGATAATATTGCTCATATTGTGTTGTGAATTGTATTAATTATTAAGGGGTTGCAAAGGTAAGCTTAATTTTCGTACCCGAAACTTTTTAAGTAGTTCTTTTTACTGCGCCAGTCTGGAATTACTTTTACAAAGGTTTCAAGAAATACTTTCTGATCCAAAAATTTCTCAATATCCTTACGTGCTTCAGTTCCTACCTTTTTAAGACTTGCACCTCCTTTGCCTATCAGTATGTTTTTTTGAGAATCGCGTTCTACTATAATTTCAGCACTGATTTTGGTGATATTTTCTTCTTCTTTAAAGGCAGTAATAACTACTTCCGTACTGTAGGGTATTTCTTTTTGATAGTTGTTAAAGATCTTTTCTCTGATGATCTCAGATACAAAGAATCTTTGGTTACGATCTGTAAGGTCTTCTTTATCATAAAACGGCGCATGTTCCGGTAAATGATCTAATATCATGGTAAGGATGCCTTCCAGGTTGTATTGATGAAGTGCTGAGATGGCATATATGTGCTTTGGATTTAATTTTTCCTGCCAGTATGCTGACTTTTCTTCTACCTGTTCCTGGGTTGCATTGTCGATCTTGTTGATTAACACAATCATTGGAATAGTAGTATTGATGATTTTCTCTAATACATCATTCTCGTCGTGCTGCTCGTTAATGTCGGTAACAAACAGGATTAGATCTGCATCAGTTAGTGCTCCTTTTACGGAACTCATCATAGAATCCTGCAGACCATATCGAGGTTTTATGATGCCCGGCGTGTCAGAAAAAACTATTTGATAATCTTCTTCATTAACAATTCCTAAAATACGGTGGCGGGTTGTTTGGGCTTTCGGAGTGATGATCGAAAGTTTTTCGCCCACCAGGGCATTCATTAAGGTAGATTTACCCACATTGGGCTTACCTATGATACTTACAAAACCTGCTTTATGCGACATAAAAATATTTTTTGAAATAAATTTGCACCGCAAAGAAACGAATTATATCTTTGCATTCCAATTCGGAAGAAGAGTTAAGGATTTAGCAAAAACTACCAAATTGTATATAGTGCGGGGTGGAGCAGTTGGTAGCTCGTCGGGCTCATAACCCGAAGGTCATCAGTTCGAGTCTGGTCCCCGCTACCAAAAGRTTCGCAGYTTTAATTAAAACTGWGGCAATCAAAATGGCCCGTTCGTCTAGGGGTGAGGACGCCAGATTTTCATTCTGGAAACAGGGGTTCGATTCCCCTACGGGCTACTAAAAGCGATCAGAAACGATCGCTTTTGTCGTTTTCATCCATTTCATGGAACAGGGGGATCGTGCCGATAACTATCGGACGGAACTCCTACGGGCTTCGGAAAGCGATCAGATTTGGTCGTGTTTTCGGATAAGAACTGCAAGAATTTCATTCTGGATCCTTCAAGACGGACGATTATCCTACTATTTACGATTTATTTACAAAGTTTACATTTTTATTTACAATCCGAACCACTCGACCCGCAAAATATCAAAGTAGATTCGCTGAATCAATTTGAAAAAATATGAAAAATAAAAAAAATGTCACCTATGCGATGATCTTCGTATTGGTTGTAGTAAGCGGGCTAGTATTTGCCAATCGTAACATTAAAACTGAAACCGGTCGGTCTTCAGAACCGTTGTCCATTGCAAACAAGAAAGTCGCACTGGATCCCAGGAAACAATGGGAGGGAACTCCTGACGGTATAAAATATAAGGTATGGGAGGCATCTCCTGAAGGCAAAAAGGTGAGGGGCAGTCATGATAAAATAAAGGGCTACATCGAGTCTTTCGCGAATATGGAGGCCGTGGTCACCTCTGTTACTTTTCATCGTGAAAATGCAAAATCAGGAGGGCCAAAATGGCTTATCGTGAAGATTGATGGTGAACAATACATGATGCAATTTACTCCTAAAGAGTTTCAGCCGTTAACTAGCCTGAAAGTGAATGACAAAATAACTGTAAAAAGCCGCAGCGCAGGGAATTCGCCAAGTCATCCCTATTTGATTGTATCAGGGGATTATATTGAGCAAAATGGTAAGGTACTTTTTAAACGTGATTTCAGTAAAAGTGACCGTTGCTAAGAGGTAGTTGCAATAGCTAGATCATCTTCGATGTTCGCCAAATGCATTAAATCGTCCTGAACGGTGTTCAACAAATGTAACGCTTGGACGACAAGTCTCGGTGTTTAATCAACATCGAGGCTTTTCCCATTCAAGACTCCTTCCGCATGCTTTGTTTAACTTTTTCCCTGTGCTGCTCCCCCCAGCTACTTAGTTCAGCCAACACATTTTTTAAGGTCAGGCTATAACTGGTCGCCTCGTAAACAATACTTACCGGTTGGGTAGGATACACATTCCGCTTGATGAAGTCATTCAATTCCAAATCTTTTAATTCTTTAGCTAGGACCTTGGAGGAGATTCCGGAGACTTCATTCTGAATTTCATTGAAACGCTTGGATGATTGTACAAGTGAAAGGATCAAAGCCAACTTCCATTTCCCATTTAGCACATAGAGGGCGTCAAGAACATTTCTAAGTGAGCCCGCGCATTCTGTCTTGCTTGGTATCGGCTGATTTTTAATGACTTTCATAATCGCAAAGATAATCACTTACCCCGATGTAAGCGCTTACCTTTGGGTAACGACTAACTTTTTATCACCTCCTAGCCCTAGCTTTGCCCTTGATAATTAATCAATTTTATGAAACATATCCTTCATTTAAAATCAAGTATACAAGGTGCGACGTCGTACAGTATTAAATTAGGTCATGCCATTGTTGAAGAAATTCAGGAAAAGTATCCGGGTAGCATTGTTGAAGAGTTAAATCTGGTCGATATTGAAATACCACATCTCAAACCTGAAGTCCTCCGTGCATTCTTTATTCCCAGCGATGAGCTGACCAAAGAAGAAAAGGAATCTATCCTGCTTTCTGATCATTTAGTTAAACAATTATTCGCTGCAGACATCATTGTAATTGGGGCACCACTGATTAACTTTACTATTCATTCAGCACTAAAGGCATGGATTGATCATATTACCAGGGCAGGAATAACTTTTGGATATGGTGAAAACGGCCCTATCGGAAAGGTTACAGGGAAAAAAGTTTATGTAGCTATGTCATCCGGTGGCGTTTATTCAGAGGGACCAGGGAAAGCCAACGACTTTGTTGCCCCCTATCTGAAGGCTTTTCTTGGGTTTTTAGGTATGACAGATCTTACCGTATTCCGTGCGGAAGGACTAAAAGTGCCAGGAATTAAAGATTATGCTTTGGATAGAGCAATTAAAAGTATAAAGATTAATTAAGAGTATAAAGACTAGCAGTAATCTTATGGTTACTGCTTTTTTTTATGACCGATTTTCTGATTCTCGTTTTAAATACCTAATATCCAGGTCACATCAAAAGCATCAGTTACTTCAATTAGCACCTGTTCTTCATAATTCCTGTACGATAGGCCCCTGTGGCCAGATTTTATTTTCTCAATAAGTATTTTCCTATCATCTGTATTTTTACAACGTAAAAAGATAGAAAGATAATTCCCTATTTTTCTTCCTTCGTTGTGGACCAGATCCGAACCGTGAATAACTATACTATCAGAAACTAACGAGCCACTAATGACCGGTTTTTCTGTAAAACCCTGTAATTCCCTATCAAATGTTTCAAAATGCAGGGTTCCGCCAAAGCAGGTTTGGTAAAATGTGAGTGCCCTTTTACAATTCCCGGAAAATGTGATAAAGATTCCACTTATTAATTTATTGCTATTCTTAACTAACATCCTATACTGAATTATGCGTCGGGAATTTTTATTGGGAGGGAAAAAGCCTGGAATACCTTCTCCAGGCTTGCCATAATTACCCGATGTAATGAAACCATATTATCTTTCATTTTTTTAAAGCATAATTGATCAATCAATTATTTCTTTTTTGTAATTGCTTTCTCCTCATTCTCCTTTTTCCTGAATGCCACAATTCTTTTAATTAGCTTTTCAGGAAGCGGTTTATCTATTGGAAATTGGATAACAGCCTTGCTTG
>NZ_JBFTNT010000151.1:0-9526 GCF_056397585.1 Pedobacter sp. 05L430
GAGTTAATGTTGGTGCCGATCGTATCGTAGAAATTGCCATACTAAAAGCCATGCCTGATGGTTCGGAAGTAATTAAAACGCTACGTATTAATCCAGAAATGCCTATTCCTCTGCAATCATCTTTAATTCATGGAATTTATGATAAGGATATTGCAAACGAGCCAACATTTAAAGATGTAGCACAAGAACTTTCTGATTTTATTGGAGATGCTGATTTAGCAGGATATAACTCAAACAGATTTGATATTCCTGTATTGCTTGAAGAGTTTCTAAGGGCAGGAGTGGATTTTGATATGTCCGACAGGAAGTTTGTAGATGTTCAGAATATATTCCATCAAATGGAGCAACGTACCTTACGTGCCGCCTATAAATTCTACTGTGATAAAGATATTGTAAATGCGCATTCTGCAGAAGCAGATATCACTGCCACTTATCATGTCTTATTGGCTCAAATTGAGCGCTATAAGGACACAGAATTCGAGGATAAACAAGGTAACATATCCAAACCGGTTCAGAACAGTGTTGATGCCCTTCATACTTTTACAAATATGAATAAACCTGTGGATTTTGCAGGCCGAATGGTTTTTAATGAAGATAATGAAGAGATTTTCAATTTCGGAAAGCACAAGGGCAAAACTGTAGAGCAGGTTTTTGATACTGAACCTAGTTACTATGCCTGGATGAAACAAGGTGATTTTCCTTTATATACAAAGAAAAAGCTTGGTGAAATTTGGGATAGATGGAATAAAAAGAAGGAAAAGCTTAAACTTGAGAAACAGCAACAACAAGGGCAACAGTCGCAGGCTCCTAAGCAGGCACAACCGCATGTAGCAAATAAGCCTAACCCAAACCAGGCAAAGCCGGCATTTAAGCCTCAGCCTAAAAAGGAAAAACCCGCAGTTGATGTGACTAACGATATGTTGGAACAGCTAAAAATGAAGTTCGGGAAATAGAAAAAACTGCCTGAATTAATTATCAGGCAGTTTTTTTATGAAATCTATATTCCTGGTAAGTCCTTTGAATTTAGTCCTTTTAACCGCCGAGTTCTTAAATATATTTTTAAATACATCTTCAGTAATGTCGAGCCAGTCTTCCCGTTTCATGTTTAACAGGTTTTCTTTAGGCTGAAACTTCGGCTCAGAGTGAGGTACGGAAAATCTGTTCCAGGGGCATACGTCCTGACAAATATCACATCCGAACATCCAGTTCTCCATCTTATCATTAAAAGTATTAGGGATTTCATCCCTTAACTCTATCGTTAAATAAGAAATACACTTCTTTGCATCAATAATAAAGGGAGATAATATTGCATCGGTAGGACAGGCGTCTATACATTTGGTACATGTTCCGCAATGGTCGGTCTCAAAAGCATTATCATATTCCAGGTCTAAGTCTACAATAAGTTCGGCCAGAAAGAAGAATGAACCACTTTTTTTACTGATCAGGTTACTGTTTTTTCCGATCCATCCAATGCCTGCACGTTTTGCCCATGCGCGATCCAGAACAGGGGCGGAATCTACAAAAGCGCGCCCATTAACCTCGCCAATCTCTTCTGAAATGAAATTGAGCAATTGAAACAGCTTGTCTTTAATTACCAGATGGTAATCTGTACCATAAGCATACTTGGATATTTTTGGTGCATCAGGATCACTCTGTTGCTCTTCCGGGAAATAGTTTAGTGTTAGCGATATTACGGATTTTGAATCGTCAACCAATAATCTTGGGTCCAGGCGTTTATCAAAATGATTCTCCATGTAGGCCATTTCTCCATGGTAATTGTTATTCAGCCATTTCTCGAGCCTTGGCGCTTCCTCTTCAAGAAATTCAGCTTTGGCAATACCGCATTGCATGAAGCCTAAGCGAATGGCTTCATCCTTAATCATTTTGCTGTATTTTGCAGAATTACTGTTCATGAAATGCAAAGATAATCTTTGCTTATCAAACCTTTAAGTTCTTTAATTGTTTATTAAGTAACTAAAACTTAATATTATGGATAATGCAGATGTTAAACATTCAGAGGATCCACTAAAACCTCATAAGCCAATTGAGACGAACTACTCAAAGCATCAGGATGATCCGGGACCTTCACGTCAGGCTGTAGACGAATACGATAAAAACGGGGCTGCCCCAGTATTAAAATGGATAATTCCCATTCTTGTTGTTGCTTTGTTAATCTATTGGCTGTTTTTTAAAGGCTAATGAAGTATAATGATCAGAATAATTTACCTGTTTGGCCAGGAAAATTTCTTTTCAAATGCTTGTATGCTGCTTCAGTTGCTTCACGGCCACGAGAGGTACGCATTAAAAACCCTTCTTGTATCAGAAAAGGTTCATAAACTTCCTCAATGGTTCCTTCATCATCCCCAACTGCGGTAGCAATCGTTTTTAAGCCAACAGGCCCACCTTTAAATTTATCTATAATGGTGGTAAGAATTTTATTGTCCATTTCGTCCAAACCATGCTCATCAACATTTAGGGCATTAAGTGCATAGCGAGCAATCTCAGTATCGATCTTTCCGTTGCCTTTAATCTGGGCAAAATCCCGTGTCCGTCTCAATAATGCGTTGGCAATACGAGGTGTACCACGGCTTCTGCGTGCTATTTCGTAAGCACCTTCCTCAGTAATTGGTGTTTTTAGAATATCAGATGATCTTAAAACTATGGTTGTAAGTAACTTTGCGTCGTAATAAGCCAATCTGGAATTAATTCCAAACCTCGCCCTTAAAGGTGCAGTTAGCAAACCAGAACGGGTAGTTGCACCTACTAAGGTAAAAGGATTCAGACTGATTTGAACTGAACGGGCATTGGGTCCGCTTTCCAGCATGATATCAATCTTATAGTCTTCCATTGCAGAGTATAAATACTCTTCAACTAGTGGACTCAATCTGTGAATCTCATCAATAAATAGGATGTCGCCAGTATCCAGATTTGTAAGTAGCCCTGCCAGATCACCAGGTTTATCCAAAACAGGTCCCGACGTTATTTTAATGCCTACACCCATCTCATTTGCAATGATGTGAGAAAGTGTTGTTTTACCTAAACCCGGGGGGCCGTGTAATAAAACATGGTCTAATGGTTCTCCTCTTAACTTTGCAGCTTTTACAAAGATTTTGAGGTTTTCCATAATTTTCTCTTGTCCTGTAAAGTCCTCAAAAACTTGCGGACGCAGCACTTTCTCTATATCACGTTCAATAGGAGATAGGCTTTCAGAAGAAGGATCAAGATTTTCGTTCATTTATTTTTAATATAGTATTTAGTACTTAGTATTTAGTACTTAGACATGGTGTTAAACATCCAAAAATACATTTAAAATCAGATATATTAAATTCTATTCTGTAGCTTTCCTTTAATCTAAATACTAAGTACTACCTACTAAATACTAACTATATACTAAACTTGGCGGCAACTTTGGCTTCTTTAACACCTTCAGAATAGTTATAGAAGCCCTCACCAGATTTAATCCCTTTGTTACCAGCAGTAACCATGTTTATTAATAAAGGACATGGAGCATACTTAGGATTCCCAAATCCGTCATGCAGTACGCGTAATATAGCCAGGCAAACATCCAGTCCTATAAAATCGGCAAGTTGCAATGGCCCCATCGGATGCGCCATTCCTAACTTCATCACCGTATCAATCTCTTCAACTCCTGCAACGTTTTCATAAAGTGTATATATAGCCTCATTTATCATGGGCATTAATATTCTATTGGCAACAAAACCCGGGTAGTCATTTACTTCAACAGGTGCCTTTTCAAGCTTTTTGGAAAGATCCATTATTGTAGCAGTAGTTTCATTACTTGTTGCGTAACCGCGAATCACCTCAACCAGTTTCATCACTGGTACAGGATTCATAAAATGCATTCCAATAACTTTGGCGCCCCTATTGGTAACAGATGCTATTTTGGTAATGGAAATAGAAGAAGTGTTACTTGCTAAAATAGCCTCCGGCTTAGCAAAAGCATCCAGATCTTTAAATATTTTTAGTTTTAGGTCAAGGTTTTCCGTGGCAGCTTCAACAATAAAATCTGCATTTGCAACACCCAATTGCATATCGGTTAATACGGTTATGTTTTTGATCGTTTCGGCCTTTTGTACTTCTGTTATTGTGCCTTTGGTAACCTGACGATCAAGGTTTTTGCCAATTGTATTGATTGCCTTTTCAAGCGCATCCTTGTTAATGTCAATCAGGTTTACCTGATATCCGAATTGTGCAAAAACATGCGCAATCCCATTGCCCATAGTACCTGAGCCTATTACTGAGATGTTTTTCATTTAAGTTTTTTTACGGAGCTAATCTATTGATAATCCACGAACCTTCCACCAAATCGTAAACAATCCTGTCATGCAGCCTGCTTGGTCTGCCTTGCCAGAATTCTATATAAGTAGGCTCCACTAAATAACCACCCCAATGTAACGGACGTGGGATTTCCTGATCAGCATATTGGGTAGTAAGTTGCTCAACTTTACGCTCTAGCGATTCCCTGTCGCTAATTACTTTACTCTGAGGAGATGCCATTGCTCCAATTTGACTACCTATTGGACGCGAGTGAAAATACTCGGAAGAAGTCTCCTCACTAACCTTACTTACCACACCTTCTATACGCACTTGTCGTTCTAACTCAGGCCAAAAGAAAACAAGGGCTGCTTGTGGGTTTTCTACTAGATCACGGCCCTTTTTACTCTCGTAATTGGTGTAAAATACAAAACCATCCTCATCAATACCTTTCAATAATACTATCCTTGCCGTGGGCTTTCCAAACCTATCGGAAGTAGCAAGCGTCATCACATTAGGTTCATATAGCTGTGAACTGACAGCGTCCTGAAACCATTTTTTAAATTGAAGAATTGGATTGCTATCAACATCATTTTCAGAAAGACTTGCCGAGCGATAATCTTGGCGTAGGTTTTGTATATTTTCTTTAGTAAGGTCCATACACAAAAATAGGGTTAGTTTAGTTAATTTTGTTTTAAATTTCTAAAATGTTAAGTCGCTTAGAACCATCTGTAGGTAAATTATTAATTTCTGAACCATTTTTAATGGATCCTAATTTTAAACGTTCGGTAGTTTTAATTACAGAGCATCAGGATGAGGGAACTGTTGGTTTTATTTTAAACCAAAGAAGTGCACTTGTGCTGAGCGATTTAATCCCTGAACTGGATAAAGCAGACTTCCCGGTATATATCGGTGGCCCTGTTGGAACCGATACCGTTCATTTTATGCATCGCTGTTATGATAAGCTAAATGGTGGCGAAGAAATTGCAAAAGGGGTTTATTGGGGAGGCAATTTTGAAGCACTGAAAATTCTCATCAGCAATGGATTTATCCAAGCCAGCGAAATCAAGTTTTTTATTGGCTATTCTGGCTGGGGTGTAGAGCAGCTTAAAGATGAGCTTAAAGAAAATACATGGATTGTATCAGACACTTATCAGGCTGATGTGGTTTTTTCTAACGATGAAGAAGATTTATGGCGAGAGGTGATCATTAACCTTGGACCAAAATATGCGCATGTTAGCAATTTTCCAAGTAATCCTAATTTGAATTAGTAATTAGTATTTAGACAAGGGGCATAACTACTAATGTCCAAGTACTAATGTCTAAATACTCTAAAGCTCTAAAGCGCTTTCTTCAACTTTCTTTCTAAGCTCATCCTTATAAGCCTGCATTTTAACAGCAAGACTTGCATCAGCAGTAGAAAGTATTTGAACAGCAAGCAAACCGGCATTTTTTGCTGCATTAAGTGCAACAGTTGCAACGGGGATACCATTAGGCATTTGTAAAATAGAAAGGATAGAATCCCATCCGTCAATAGAATTTGAAGATTTTACAGGAACTCCAATTACCGGCAAAACGGTAATAGAAGCCACCATTCCAGGTAAATGTGCTGCACCACCGGCACCCGCAATAATTACCTTTAAACCACGGCCAGCAGCCTGTTTTGCATAATCAAACATCCTTTCAGGAGTACGGTGAGCAGAAACAACTGTCATTTCGAATTCGACCCCGAATTCTTTAAAAACATCAGCAGCATCCTTCATAATATGAAGATCCGATTTGCTACCCATTATAATGCCAACTTGTACGCTCATTAGGAAATAACTTTTAATGTATTTTTAATATAATTTGCTTTTTCTATTGCACTTTCGCGGTTTTGGTCAACAACAGTAATGTGACCCATTTTACGGAAAGGCTTGGTATATTTTTTTCCGTACAAATGTACATATACACCATCAATTGCCATGATTTTTTCTAGTCCATGGTACTTTGCCACCCCATTATGGTTTTTTTCACCAAGCAGGTTAATCATCACCGCATTGTTTATTGCACGGGTGTCGCCCAGAGGTAAGTTAAAAATAGCCCTTAAATGTTGCTCAAACTGAGATACATAATTGCCTTCTATAGTATGATGACCGCTATTATGAGGGCGAGGCGCAAGCTCATTTACCAAGATGTTGCCATCCCTGGTAATAAACATTTCAACCGCCAATAATCCGGTAATATTTAATGATGAAGCGATGTTTTTAGCAATAACTTCAGCTCTTTCCTGAATCGCATCCGGATAGGTGGAAGGGGAGATTAAAAACTCAACCAGGTTTGCTTCAGCATTAAATTCCATCTCAACCAAAGGAAAAGTTTTTACATCTCCGTTTGGGTTTCTTGCCACAATAACTGCAATCTCCTTCTCAAAATCTACAAGTTCCTCAATTAAACAAGGCCCTTCAAAGGCATTTTCAACATCTGCGGCATGGTTTATTTTCATTACCCCTTTACCATCGTAGCCGTCTTTGCGCTGTTTAAGCATGTAAGGGAAAGGAATGTTGCTGTTTAACATCTCTGCCTTACTGTTTACCAGTTGAAATGGGGCGGTAGGAATATCATTCTCTTTAAAAAACTGTTTTTGAACACCTTTATCCTGAATTAAACGGATTACCCTCGATTGTGGATAAACATGCTTTCCTTCTTTTTCCAATTGTTCAAGTGCCTCAATATTTACTTTCTCTATTTCAATAGTGATGATGTCGGCCTTTTTTCCAAAATTATAAACGGTGTCGAAATCAGTAATTGAGCCACACTCAAAATAGTTCGCTATATGTTTACAAGGTGCGTCGGTATCGGGATCTAAAATTAAAGTGGTTAAGTTATAATTGATGGCCTCTTGTATCAGCATTCTGCCCAATTGTCCGCCTCCAAGTATGCCCAATTTTAAATCACTTATCTGTTTTGCCATATCTACTATGAAAAAGTTATGCTTATTTTGCACAAAAATAACAATATAAACGGATTGATGGATGCAGATGCTATAATTATTGGAGCCGGAGCGTGTGGTTTGATGTGCGCCGTACAGGCAGGTTACCTTGGTAAAAAGGTTATCTTGCTGGAAAAAAGCGATAAACCGGGAGCTAAAATCCTGATCTCAGGAGGTGGAAGGTGTAATTATACCAACCTGTTTGCTACCGATGAACAGTTTATATCTAACAATAAACATTTCAGCAAATCGGCATTTACACAGTGGACTGTTGACGATACCGTCAGTTTTTTTGAAGCTTATGGCATCACAGGAAAAGAAAAAACTTTGGGTCAGCTTTTTCCAGATGGCAAAAATGCCAAAGACATTGTAGATGTTTTTACCTCTGTATGTGCTGATTTTGGGCAACAGATTATCTGCAATGCACAGGTATCGGAAATAGAATTTGTTAACGATAGCTCCTTTACCATAAAATATGAAAAAGGGGGGAAACAACGTACTTTAAAGGCTCCCAAGCTGGTAATAACTACGGGTGGGTTGCCTATTCCTAAAATGGGTGCAACAGATTTTGCGCTTCGTTTTGCCAGAAAACACGCCTTAAATATTATCGAAACTGCACCTGCTTTAGTGCCATTAACCATTACAGGTAAAGATGAAGATTGGTACGCTCAGTTATCAGGAAACAGTGTCTTTTGCGAAGTAAGCAACGACCGCATCTCTTTTGAAGAGAATATTTTGTTTACACATTGGGGACTTAGTGGCCCTGCTATTTTACAGATTTCTTCATATTGGAGAAGGGGTGAAGAAATAAATATAGATCTGTTGCCCGGTAAAGATATTACCAGCTTAATTGAGGAGGAAAGAAGAGTAAACGGGAAATCTTTACTTTCAACCCTGTTTAACCGGTTTTACCCTAAAAAACTTACCGATGCAATGAGTAAGTTTTTGCCAATAGAGAAACAGGTAGCATCATTAACCAAAGCAGAGCTTGAATTGATCCATAAAACCATCCACCTGTTTAAGGTAAAACCTGCAGGCGATAAGGGGTATGACAAAGCTGAGGTGATGAGGGGTGGTATTGATACCAATGAGCTTTCTTCTAAAACGCTTGAATGTAAGAACATACCCGGACTGTATTTTGGTGGCGAATGTATAGATGTAACCGGTTGGCTTGGTGGCTATAATTTTCAGTGGGCCTGGGCAAATGGTTATGTAATTGCTCAGAATTTGTAAGACAGTATTTTTCTTAAAATGATAGCTGAGGAACCGTTGGAGTGAATTTAGCCGGGGTGGCTACGGCTTTCATTAAACTTATCCTGAATTCTTCTTTTTCAACATTAACCATTCCATACTGTGTGAACCAGGAATTAGCTGCTCCGCTAAGATGTAAAGTAAATCCATCGTCTTTAAGTTTAACCAGTAAATAGTAAAAAGCGATTTTACTGGCATTGTCAACCGTATGAAATAAGCTTAACGAGGTGAAATATCCATTTATAGCAAGGCCAATTACACCACCAACAAGAATGCCATTTTGGTAAGCCTCTACACTGTGTGCTATGCCCATTTCATGCAGTTCTAAAGCCGATTTTATAAATTCAGGAGTTAGCCAAACCCTGTTCTTTTTACCATTTGTACGGGAACAGCCAGTTATTGTTTCTTTAAAATTGGTATTTACCTTTATTTGTAGTTGTGTTTCCGGTGGTAGTGTTTTTTCTTTTTTTAAACGACGTAACAAATCTTTTTGTGCTTTAAAATCCTGTATTGGGATAATACCCCTTAATTCCGGATCTTCCCAAATGGAGTTTTTACCGCCATACAAATTGGGTAGAAGGTTTTTACCCTGAGAAAATCCTTGAAATATAGTAAAGGGTGTCAGTTCAAAGTGACCATAAGACCAAAGTAATGCGTTGCTTTTACCTCCGGATATTTTTGTTAATCCAAATTGAAAGAATCCCTGCAAAGATCGCTTAACAGATTGTCGGGCATTTTCCGGAATAATTGCAGCTACTTGTTTTGGTAATATCCCCATAGCTTTTTTTACTAATAAATCTAATAAATAGATTCGACATAATATCATATGTATTTCTTGAAATTTAATAAGGTTTTAATTGGGCATTGGCAGGGCCTTAGTAGGGTTTTAGCCCTATCAAGGCCTTACGAACGCCCTGTCAACGCCCCAACAACCAAAGTTTTGATACTGCTTGTAAAAAAGCATTGTGCGAATTCTAACAGACTGTAGCGAATCACCAGATTTATACGTTTAACGAAGCAAACCAAACC
>NZ_JBFTNT010000152.1:0-18309 GCF_056397585.1 Pedobacter sp. 05L430
GCAATAAGCTCTATTGTTAAAGAAATCTGTTCCCTGCTTAAAGTATAAAGAGCTAAATTCAAATTTACCTTCAGTGTAGGGTAAAATAACCACACCAKACGATAGGGCCAGGGCCAGACTTTTATCTTTTGCTACACTAAAACTCTTAATTACAAACATTGAGTTAGTAGCTTCCCTTAAATAATCTATTTTTTTATTGCCCTCATAAATATTTGCTATTCGGCCTAGTCCATATTCCGAAGCAAAGTATATGGTTTCATTTGCCGTATCTAAAGTAAGCTGCTTGATGATGTTATATTTCTTTTTATCCGGTATTGAAATTTTATTGACTGCAAGATTAACAGGATCAAGAATATTAATGTCGGCCTCATCTAATCCTAACCAAAAGTGATTTTTGTTGTCCTTAATAACGCTTTTTACAACGTTGCTGCTTAATCCGTTACTTTGATCTACTATATAAAGCCGTTCCTCACTTTTTGGGAGCATGTAAATCCCGTTGTTAGTGGTAAACCACATATTACCTTTAGAATCCTTTATTACCTGACTTGATGATATGTTACTCAGGTAAGTAATCATTTTTCCGGAACGACCAATAAAATATATTCCAGAGGCATTGCTAATCCACACATCTTTGTTGTCATCTAAATGGAAAAAGCCCGGATCATTGTTTAATAAAGATGGATCAATTTTTAATTGAAAATGTTGGACATTTCCATTTTGAATGTTAAGTCCATTTTTATCGAGAAAAGCCAGTGTCTTATCTGGCATATTTAATCCAGACTTATAATTGATCAGGAGTGTTTTGTGAGGAATTACGGTGAATTCTGAACCATTAAACGTTCTGACAGACCGATTGCTGAATATCCAAATCTTTCCTGATTTATCTTCGTGCACAAAACTATTGATAAATTGCCGGTTACCATTGGCCGAGATATATTTCATGATGGATTTACCATCCCAGGTCACCAAAACATTCTTGTTTGTGCCAAACCAAATTCTGCCCTTACTATCTTCAAAAAAAGAAACAATAACAGCATTGAATCTTAATAGCTTCAGTAGTTTGTTATTTGTTTCATTAAAGAACTTGCCATTAAAAAAATAGCTTAACTGCCCATTTAATGCCAGAAACCATATTTTTCCACTTCTATCTTCTTTAATCTGTAGAATTTGATTGTCAGGAAGACCGTCATCAACAGAGAAGGTTTCGAATACTTTTCCATCAAATCTACTTACCCCCGCATCAGTGGCTACCCAAATGTAACCCTTAGAATCCTGTAGGGTATAAAAGCAGCTATTACTTGGAAGCCCATCTTTAGTGCTAAAATGTTGAAGGTATGTGCTTTGAGAATAGCCATTCAAGCTAAGAATTAATAAAACAATTAGTATTGTACTGCTTATGGTCCAATTCTTTATCTTATTTATCACTGTCAAAATTGGTATATGATTTAACCTTTTCCATAAAATCACTCGCGCGTCTTCTGGAAACAGCAATTTTATCGCCATTTTTTAATATCAGCTCCAACCCATTTTTAGAATTGTACTCTCTTAAATAATTCAGGTTCACTATACTCGATTTATGAACCCTGATAAACTGATGAGCAGGAAGGATCTCTTCGTACTCCTTTAAGACTTTCGATACCGTGATTTTATCTTTGTTGGCCAGATGGAAAACAGAATAATTACTATCTGCTTCAATATGAACAATATCATCAATACTTACCAAGCTATATCCCTGCCCGTTAGGTAAGCTGATTTTACGGATTTCGTTTCTCTCTGATAGATTGACAGCTAAATTTTGCAACCCTTCATTACGATTATGCTCCGTTTTACTCAAGGCAATATATTTCGATGCTTTATTCACAGCCTCTTTTAGCTCATCAATATCTATAGGCTTAAGTAGATAGTCCAATGCATTTGCTTTAATCGCTTTTAATGCATACTGATCGTAAGCAGTAGTAAAAATAACATGCGTTTTAGTGGATTGTATTTGAGGGATTAAATCGAATCCATTTTCTCCCGGCATGGCAATGTCCAGAAAAATAAGATCAATGGCATTATGGGCCAGTAAGTTTCGGGCTTCCGAAACAGACTTTGCTATGCCAGATATATGGATATTCTCACAGTTTTCCTGCAATAAAAAATATAATGAGGAACGGGCAAACTCTTCATCGTCTACAATAATAGCATTCAGCACAGTAATAGATTTTATATATGGTGAATTTATTAAAAAAATGAACGATTGAAGAATATTTCTTTCAAACACCGAAAACCGAATTCATTTTTCTTTCGTAAGTGCACATATAAGCAGCAACTAAAGTCGTAATCAACTAAGGGCTTTTGGCCCTTATAGAACTAATAAATTATAGAAAACTCAAACTTAAAAAACTATGAAAAATTTACAAGAACAAGAAAAGCAAGAATTGCTCCCAGCGGAAAGGAGTGTTTTTACTGCGCCATTGCAACGCCGTTCTTTCCTGCAATTTGCAGGAGCTGGTGCAGCAACTATAGCATTAGTAGCCGCAGGATGTAAAAAAGACAGGAATGATCCTATGGTTCCTGGTGGAGTAACATTAAATTTTAAAGATGATTTCGGTGTATTGAATTACGCTTATGCTTTAGAACAATTAGAAGCAGCCTTTTATATTCAGGTAGCATCAAATCCGCCATCAGGTTTTTCTCCTGCTGAAAAGCAGTATTTTCAAGATATTCAATTTCATGAAATTGCACACAGAGAGTTTTTTAAGAAAGCTTTAGGCACAGCAGCAATAGGAAGTTTAGAAGTTGACTTTTCAAGCATAAATTTCACAGATAGAACCAGCGTTTTAGGCGCAGCTATGGCTTTTGAAGATTTAGGTGTTGGTGCTTATAATGGTGCAGGTGTACGTTTAACAACAGACGCTTATTTGGTTGCCGCAGGAAAGATTGTTTCTGTTGAAGCACGTCACGCAGCATATGTTCGCGATCTGATTTCAAACGGAACTTTTGCTTCTAGTCCACAAGTAGATGCTAACGGTTTGGATAAAGCCTTAACGCCCGATGTAGTTCTTGCAGCTGCAGGAAAGTACATCAAAACTAAAATTACTGTAACTAACCTATAACCTAAAACTTTAGAAAACATGAATATCGTAAATATATTAGAAGAAATAGAAAAAGTAGATGGTGAGATCTATGAGAGATTAAACCCGAGAAGATCTGCAATGAAGGATTTTTATAACATGGGTAAGAAAGTGGCTTTGGCAGCAATGCCTTTGGCGTTAGGATCTATGTTTACAAAAGCTTACGGACAAAGTACACCAACTGCGGTTGTTGATGTTTTAAATTTTGCGTTGACACTGGAATACTTGGAGTATCATTTTTATAACCATTCGCTTTTGGCCGCACCAGGATTGCTAACGGCAGGTACGCCTGCACATGGGGCCATCACTACTATCCGTGATCACGAATTGGCTCACGTAAATTTGCTTAAAGGTGCGTTGGGAAGTGCTGCAAGACCAGCCTTGGCTTATTCTGATTTTGATTTTACAGCAAAGGGTACTTTTCCAACAGTTTACTCAGATTATAAAACATTTTTAGCAGTTGCCCAGGCATTTGAAGATACTGGAGTAAGGGCTTATAAAGGACAGGCCACAGTTTTAAAAGGAATGCCGGTGCTAACAACAGCATTACAAATCCATTCTGTTGAAGCACGTCATGCTTCTCATATCCGTCAGATGCGTGCCGCTCCAGCTGGCGGTGGTGTTCCCATTAAACCATGGATCAGTCTTGGTGCAGGCGGTGGTGCAAATGATTCTGGTGTTCCTCAGGTAGATCCTGTTTATAAAGGTGAAGATCTTGAAACTCAGGCAGGTGTAACCATTACTGGTATTGCCACTGGAGTTACTAAAGCCGCTGCAGTTGAGTCATTTGATGAGCCTCTGGCTAAAGCCGATGTTTTAACAATTGCAGGCTTATTCATTAAATAGTTTAAACCACACTTATTTTATATACAAGAGTTGTTTAAGTTTAAGATAGGGAAGGGGGCGAAAGTCCTCTTCCTTTTTTAATTATATAAGGAGCCTTAGTAGTTAATCACCTGTTCTTCCAAATGTTCTGGCAAATCACGGTAATTATATTGCTGACCGCGTAATTGGGGTTCAAAGCCAGCTTCTCTAATCGCATCTTGTATTCCCTTTGCAGTAAAACGATGTGGAGCTCCCGCTGCCGAAACCACGTTTTCTTCAATCATAATCGAACCAAAATCATTTGCGCCGGCATGTAAACATAGTTCAGCAACACTTTTTCCAACGGTCAACCAAGATGCCTGTATGTTTTTAACATTAGGCAACATAATTCTGCTTAATGCCAGCATTCTTATATACTCATCACCAGAAACATTATTGCTAATACCTCTTAAGCGTTTTAATAAAGTACCATCATCTTGAAATGGCCATGGAATAAATGCCAAAAATCCTTTGGCATCTGCAGGTTTCTCGCTTTGTACTTCTCTAATCCAGACTAAATGTTCAAAGCGTTCTTCAATGGTTTCCACATGCCCGAACATCATAGTCGCAGAAGTAGTGATGTCAAGTTGATGAGCTGCACGCATAACATCCAGCCATTCTTGTCCACCGCACTTCCCTTTTGAAATTAATCTTCTAACACGATCATTTAATATTTCTGCACCAGCACCAGGTAAGGAATCCATGCCAGCTTCTTTAAGTGCTTTTAAAACTTCGGTATGAGAAATGCCCTCCAATTTTGCAACGTGTGCAATTTCCGGCGGACCCAAAGCATGAAGTTTTAGATCAGGATATAGTTCCTTTAATTGTTTAAACAGATCTGCATAAAATTTTAAACCCAAATCCGGATGATGTCCACCTTGCAATAACAACTGATCTCCACCTAACCTGAAGGTTTCTTCAATCTTTACTTTATAGGTTTCTATATCCGTTATATAGCTTTCATCGTGTCCAGGTCTTCTAAAAAAATTACAGAATTTGCAGTTTGCAATACACACATTAGTAGTATTCACATTTCTGTCTATCTGCCAGGTAACCTTGCCACTTGGTACTTGTTTCTTTCTCAATTCATTGGCAACATAAGCCAGCTCAGCTGTAGCTGCATTATTGTATAAGAAAACACCCTCTTCTTTCGTTAAAAAGTCGAATTGTAAGGCCCTTTGTAGTAATTCGGCAGTATTCATAGTACAAACTTAGATAAAATTGATGCTTATATTTTCAATACTGTGCAATATTTTTATCAGTGTGCAAATGCTAACGCAGTTTTATCTAAGTTTGCCGGAATTATTTTTAATCTATGGTAGACTTTAATCGTTTCACATTACCCAACGGACTTCGAGTGCTTGTGCACGAAGATGATACAACGCCAATGGCGGTATTAAATATCCTTTACGATGTTGGTGCTCGCGATGAGGAGCAAGACAGGACCGGGTTTGCTCACTTATTTGAACACCTGATGTTTGGTGGTTCTGTAAATATTCCCAGTTATGATGAGCCTTTGCAAAGAGTAGGCGGAGAGAATAATGCCTTTACCAGTAACGACATTACTAACTATTACATTACCCTTCCGGCTGTAAATCTGGAAACTGCCTTTTGGTTAGAAAGTGATAGGATGCTAAGCCTTGCCTTTTCAGAAAAAAGTTTGGAAACACAGCGTAACGTAGTTTGCGAAGAGTTTAAACAACGTTATCTGAATCAGCCATATGGCGATGTTTGGTTAAAGTTAAGACCACTGGCTTATAAAAAACACCCTTACCAATGGGCAACTATAGGTCAGGACCTAAAGCAGATTGAAGATGCAAAAATGGAAGATGTTAAAGCATTTTTCAAAAAACACTATAACCCCCAAAATGCCATAATGGTTGTTGGTGGTAATGTTAAAACTGAAGATGTTAAGGCACTTGCCGAGAAATGGTTTGCACCTATTCCTGCCGGAGATAAATATAACAGAAACCTTCCTCAGGAACCATTACAAACCGAGGAACGCAAGGAAACAGTTAAGGCTGATGTTCCATTGAATGCCATTTACATGGCTTTTAAAATGCCTGCCCGACAAGATTCTGAGTATCAAAGTTTCGATCTGATGTCTGATATTCTTTCACAAGGACAGTCGTCAAGATTGTACAATAGTTTATTAAAAGAGCAACAATTATTTAGTGATATACATGCTTATGTTACCAGCAGTATAGATGAAGGTCTATTTGTAGTTGAAGGAAAGCTTGTTCAAGGTGTAACCGTTGAAGCTGCAGAGGCTTCGATATGGGCTGAACTAACAAAACTAACACAGCATGAAGTTACAGACGAAGAAATCACCAAGGTGAAGAATAAATCTGAATCTATTATGGTCTTTGCTGAAATGAGTCTTTTAGATAAAGCCATGAATCTTGCCTATTATGAATTGCTGGGTGATGCCAATGGACTCAATACCGAAATAGATAAGTACTTAGCTGTTACCCCTCAGGGCATTCTTCAAGCCGCTAAAAATACCTTTGTAAAAGAGCAATGTTCAACTTTATATTATTTAAACGCCAAAGATGCTTAATCGTACACTAGCCCCGGAATCATTACAGGTTAATGAGATCAAATTTTTAGAGCCTTTAGCCCAACATCTTGACAATGGCATACCTGTTTTTACCATTAATGCAGGTAAACAGGAGCTGGTAAGGATAGAGTTTATATTCGAAAATGTAAACTGGGATGCATCAAAGCCATTACAAGCCGTAGGAGTTAGTCATTTGATCAACAATGGTACTGCTAAGTTGAGCGCTAAGGAAATTGCTGATAAAGTAGATTATTATGGTGCATTTTTACAAACTGAATATGGAGCGGATCAGTCTAGCGTAAAACTATATACGCTTAACAAACACCTGCAATCAGTACTGCCTATTTTAAGATCAATCTTAAATGAAAGTATTTTCCCTGAGCAGGAACTGGCTATTTTTGTTCAGAATCAAAAACAATCCCTACAGGTAAATCTTCAAAAAAATGATTTTCTTGCCAGAAGACAATTTGCAAATTCAATTTTTGGCAATACACCTTATGGATCAAATATCGATGCTGAGGATTACGATACCCTAAAAAGGGAAGACCTGATCAACTATTTTAAAGCTGCTTTTAAACCAGAGAATTGTACCGTAATAGCTGCCGGAAAGTTCGAAGAAAACGAATTTGCGATACTAAATAACGTTTTTGGAAACCAGTGGGAAAATACTGAATTCTCTGTAATCAATAAATTTACATTTGAAACAAGCCCTGCAGGCGAACTTTTAATTGAAAGGCCAGAAGCCATCCAATCTGCGATCAGAATGGGAGCTTTAAGTATTAGCAGAAATCACCATGATTTTCCTGGATTTCAGGTGCTAAACTGTTTACTTGGAGGTTATTTTGGATCACGACTAATGGCCAATATCCGCGAAGATAAAGGCTATACTTACGGAATAGGCTCGGCAGTTGTTTCTCTAAGAGATGCCGGATATTTCTTTATTGCAACCGAAGTAGGAGCAGAGGTATGCAATAATGCCCTTCTTGAGATAGAAAAAGAAATTAACTTGTTGAAAACCGAATTGATTGCTGATCAGGAGTTAGACCTAGTACGTAATTATATGCTCGGTTCTATGCTTGGTAGTTTAGAAAATGCATTTTCTCATGCAGATAAATTTAAGAATGTTTATTTCTCAGGACTTGATCATAACTATTACGAAAACTACATCACAACAGTAAAAACAATTACCTCACAAGAATTGAAAGATCTGGCTGGTAAATACTTAAACACAGACACCTTTACCAAGGTAATTGTAGGTAAGAAATAAAAATAGGGCTGTATCAATGATACAGCCTTA
Source organism: Pedobacter sp. 05L430 (assembly GCF_056397585.1). NCBI lineage: Bacteria > Pseudomonadati > Bacteroidota > Sphingobacteriia > Sphingobacteriales > Sphingobacteriaceae > Pedobacter > Pedobacter sp. 05L430. The sequence continues at coordinate 7,838 of NZ_JBFTNT010000152.1, forward strand.
TTCAATTTTGGCAAGAATACCTTTTTGCTTATCTGCCTGATAGATTTTTTTAGAAAATGCTACATAGTCATTGTATTTCTCTGGCGGATATTTTTTGTTGTTAATCGTTTTTGTCCGGCTATAAATAAGACTGTTATCTTTTTGTACCACTTTGGCTGTGTACTTGCCAAACTCCGATTCAATCACAACATCTTTAGGCATAAACTCTACTTTGTAACCTTTAGGAATATTATAAATAATCTCATCTTCATCAGAGTAGCCATATTTTACATTGAAATAAGTCTTCCGGTTTTCAATAGGAGTAACCGCACTCTCTTGCCGATTCGTCATATTTAAAGTAAGGAATAACTTATCGCCTCCTTTAGTTAAGATCTGTGAGGCTTTTAGATCTACTTTTTCATTCAGAACAGCAGCCTCTTTATTTGGCTGATTAAAGCTAAATGAGCTGATCTGCATGTTCGGTATACTAAGAGAGTTCATTAAGCTTTTCCTTTGCTCAGTCGGCTCAATCAATGTCATTCTCAGATTTTCTTCATACTGCGCAAAGCCATATTGGGTTTCAAGGCTAATATTTGCAGAACCCTCCTCATCAAAATTCACCTTTGTTATGCGTTTCTGATAGTTGTTGGCCGGGCTATAATAAGGTGTTTGAGCTAATTTACCTCCAGCTTCTGTCACCAGCAAAACTGTTCTGTCTGAATTGTCGTTTCCTATATAACCCATTGGTACAAACTGGCTTGTGCATTCCAGCCATGTGGTATCTTTTTCCAGAGGTACACAAAGTATCATGTGATTTGCCTGGCTTAGACTTGCAAATTTTTTATTCAGTGACGGCATATCATTCCCGATAACAACGAGGTTAGATTTTATACCTGCTTCTTGTAATAGAGCTTTCATGTAGTTAGACAAAGCTTTACAGTCACCATAGTTTACGGCCGCAACCTTTTCAGCTGCAATAGGCTTGTAGCCACCAATACCCAATTGCACACCAACATATCTGGTATTCGATTGCAAATAGTTGTATAATAGTTTTATTTTGTCTTTCGGCGTTGCAGCGCCTTTAATTAGGTTTTGAACTTTTAATTTTACAGATTCAGGCAACGCCTGTGCTCCATTATTTAAGCCAGAAAGCCATGTCCCCAGGTTATCCCAGTTTTCAATGTTCGCCTTAGAGTTATCATATTCAAACTGATTTGGTGCCAAAGTTACCCACGGGCTTACATCAGCTATGCCAGCGCTCATCGGCTCATACTCAAGTGCTTTCACATTCTCACAGCTCCATTTGTATTGTATTTTGTCTTTTACCTTTAAAGAATCAGTTTTAAGTCCGGTACTTTTAAGGTATTTGAAAGTCATGGTTTCAGGAATTCTGAAAGTGTATTCCGATTTTTCTACTGCTGTCCCCCAGGAACTCACCGGTTTCCAGGACGGGTAAAAACGTATTCCACTATACTCAGTGCTATAACTGTATTCTATAGTATAAGGATAGTTGTTATATAAGAAATCCAGAAATTTAACTCTGCTGTCTTCATAAAGAGAGCCGCTCGAGACTGCACTTCTGTCCTTAAAATCGCTGCTCTTATACTCCTTAACTTTGCTACCCTTACTATCGTATACAGTTCCTTAATGTAATGGTATTCTTCGGGGGTATAAAGTGATTTTTTAAGCACTATTTTGCTGCTAATCACCATTTTTCCGGGTTCACCGGCAAACAGAAAAGTAAATGATGCAGATTCTTCAGGTAGTATAATTTTTTCATTTTTTGGTGTTTTGTCTACCTGGTATTCCTTAGGGTAATCAATAGTAATTCTAACCACTTCTTCAGTCGGGTGGCCAAAATCTACCGGGAAGTTTCTCTCCTCTAACTTGAATGGATTCTCTTTAGTCCTTTCGTAAAGGAGCGGAGTGAAATAAATTAAGTTTCCAGCCTCTTCTACATTGTCTTCAATATTGACGTCCATACTTTCAATAAGAGATTCATTAAGGTTCGTAAGGTTCTCTATCTTATAGTTTTTTATACCTAAACCGGGTTTCCCATTTTTATAACTTTTAAGAAAGTCATCCTCATTTGAAGCAGATTGATAGCTGTTTCTTCTACTAAAGGCCTCATAATTTGTAGTGGATAAATACATTTTACCACTAATCTTATTCTCTCCGTCAAGAGTTAAAAGGTAATTAATATTCTTTCTGCTAATTGTGGGGTCCTCGAGCGAGATCCATTCAGCAGTCTCATCAGCTAAATTTACTTTTAATCCTTCATGGGACAGATTATCAAAAGCAATCATATCTGGCATATGATTTTTATCAGTAGCATCTAAAAGGATGGTTTTTTCGCCAATTTGAACTCCAACAATTACATTGTTAAATTTTGTGATCATTGGAAAACCAGGATGGGCACCATTAGATCTTGTACTCAATAAAATAGGAAAAGCATTAACTTTTGCTTCTGATAATAAAGTAAGTAAACACAGGTTTACATCAGCAGAGTTCCCACTTTTCTTTTCAAATACGGTTTTAGGATTTGTTTCTGAAGTAGAGAAGTCGTCATCATGATTAAATTTGATGTTATTTTTTACATAGTTAAAAACTAGTTGAACTATAGTATCCTGATTGGTGTTTATTTTAATTATATCTTTCAATAATGTTTTGCTGTAACTCCTTTTATTTATAAACAAGCCAAAGTTTTCGTCTTCTTTTAGCCCCTTCACAATTTTTGGCCATGTCGAAGTAACGTCACGGTAAACCTCACCAGGTACAGTTACCGAACTTAATTCAAATCCAACTTTACTAACATAATCTTCCATTGTTGTAATGAAATTTTCTGTTTTTAAACCTGGAACATTTTCAACCTGATAATGTAATTTTAATGAAGTTGTATTTAAAGTGCCAGATGCTGAAATGAAGGATTCGTTAACCCTTTCCTCTTTTGGATTGATAAATAGAAACCCGCCAGCAGTAATTTTATATTTAAAATATTCTGGAATTTTGATCTCATATGCTGAATATAGCATTGGAATTTCCTTCTGGAAACGCCATGATCTCAGGGTAAATATAAAGTCCGATTTAATCTTATATTTAAATTCCACTATAGATCCTTCTTTAACATTAGGTAATGCAAACTTTTTTAGGGTATAGTTCTTATCTTGCTTCTCAGAAAACTTCGATTCTTTGCTTAATTTGCTGGTAACAATTTTACCTGCTTCAAGGTTATAGGTAGCACCATCCGTGTACTCCAAATTTTGCTCGCTACCATTTTGCTTATACAATTGAATTTCAAGATTTGCATAATCGTAACCGGTTTTGTTAATGATCTTGTATCGGGTATGACGTTCAAAAACATAAATGAAATTGCCCGTTTTTGCACTAAATTCAAACCAACCTCTTCCGACATCAAATAATGCTACCGCAGAGGCTGCCGAATCTGCGCCATTAACCTTAGTATCAAATTCATTAAGGTCAACTTTACCATACTTAAAGGTTCTTGGTTTTACTTCTTTTTCCTGGGAGTAAGCACATAGGTTTGCTACTAAAAGCAATCCGAATAGAACAGATTTTATCGCATTCATGAGAGTGTAATTTGTTTAACAATAATAAGGTATATCCCAATAACAAAGAGAATATTTTTTTTTCATAATTAATCTCTTTGTAGAATATATTTACATTATGAACCACAAGCTAATATACCTATCTGTTTTTCTACTGTTAAGTCAGCTAAGTTTCGCCCAGGATAAAGCAAAATATAAGGTCTGGAATCCTTCAAATGATACTATAAATGTTTTGGAAGGTCAGGGCTGGACAAAAAATCTAAAAGATTATTATGATCGCTTACCGTCAAAAGCCGAAGGAATAGTACGCCCAGAGGTATGGAAGTTATCAAAGAACAATGCTGGTGTAAACCTGCGTTTCCGCACAAATTCGAATGAAATCATCGTAAAGTATGCTGTCAAAGGCAATCTGCAGCTTTCGCACATGCCGGCCACAGGCGTAAGTGGTGTTGATCTATATGCAAAGGACAGAGATGGCAGGTGGCTTTGGAGTGCTGGCGCTTTCTCTTTTGGCGATACCATTACTTATCGCTTTAATAACTTAGAACAGGTTAATAACCCAGATCGGGAATACACACTTTACCTACCACTGTACAACGCTGTGAAATGGTTGGAAATCTATGTGCCTAATGAAAAATCGTTTACGCCCGTGCCCCTGCATCAGGAAAAACCGATAGTGGTTTATGGTACTTCAATAGCGCAAGGTGCTTGTGCAACCAGACCTGGTTTGGCATGGACATCCATATTGCAACGCAAGTTAGACCAGCCCGTAATTAACCTTGGTTTTTCTGGCAATGGCCGTTTAGAAAAAGAAGTAGTTGATTTACTTACAGAAATTGATGCTAAATTATATGTGTTAGATTGTTTACCTAATCTTATCTCTATATCGAAAGAAGATCTTACATCAAGAATTGAAGCCTCTGTACTTCAATTGCAAGCAAAGAGACCAGGAGTTCCCATTCTGTTAACAGAGCACGATGGTTATACAGATGAGCTGATAAGCCCTAAAAGGAAAACTGATTATGATAATCCAAATATTACCTTAAACGAGGCATTTAAACAATTAAAGACAAAAGGAATAAAAAACATCTACCTGCTTTCAAAGAATGAGATAGGCCACGACATCGAGAGTACTGTTGATGGCGTTCATCCTAATGATATTGGAATGATGAACTATGCAAATGCATACGAGTTCCACGCAGAGAAATGGAAGCCAGGGTTGCTAAATTAAATCTGTTGTACGCTAAAATAGCACTGAACTTAAAAGTTCAATATGCTGATGCTGGAAGTCTTTTGCTTAATACAAAGAAAAAAGTAAATGAAGCACTTTTTACCGATGGATTACATCCTAACGCACAGGGCTACGAAAAACTGGGAGCTTTTATTAATAAACAGATTACCAATAATTAAGCGAAATAATATTACGCCTGTAAAATGAAATTTACGCAACCGTTTGTGTGAAAAAAACTTTTCACGCCTGCCCATAAGCTGTGTATATTGGTGGTATAAACTAATTTGACTTCTGGTCGAACAACCATTCTTAACCATATAAAACACAAGATGAAACCAAACCGTAGAAAATTTTTACAACAACTGGCAATAGGTTCCGGAGCTGTAGCTATCGGCCTTCCTACATTTGCCAATGAAAATGCGCCAAGCGATCATGAGCTGGCAGCAGCATTAAATCAGGGTAATAGCAGTCAGAGATTCAATATGAGTGGATATGCCGCTCCAAAAATTGATAAAGTAAGGGTTGGGATTATAGGTCTCGGAATGAGAGGGCCGGGTGCGGTTTCCAGATTGTCACATATAGAAGGAGTAGAGATCAAAGCACTTTGCGACAAATTACCTGCAAGAGCCTCAGCTGCACAAAAATACCTTACTGATAAAGGTCTTACTAAAGCAAAAGAATACTCTGGCGAAGATGGCTGGAAAGAAATGATTGAAAAAGAGGATCTTGATTTGGTTTATATCTGTACACCCTGGCATTACCATACTCCAATGGCTGTGTATGCTATGGAACATGGAAAACACGCGGCAACTGAGGTTCCGGCAGCACTTACTCTTGAAGATTGCTGGAAACTGGTAGAAACATCAGAGAAAACGCGCAAGCATTGTATGATGCTGGAGAACTGCTGTTATGATTTCTTCGAAATGTTAACATTAAACATGGCCCGCAATGGTATGTTTGGTGAATTAATTCATGCTGAAGGTGCATATATCCATAACCTGCTGGGGTTAAACTTCGATAAAAATGGTTATGCAGACATGTGGAGGTTAAAAGAAAACATCAATTTTAACGGTAACATTTATCCAACTCATGGTTTAGGCCCAATTGCACAATGTTTAAATATTAACAGGGGTGATAAAATGGATTATTTGGTGTCCATGTCGACCAATGATTTCCATATGGCTCATGAGGCTGAAGAAAGAGCCAAAAAAGATGATTTTTACAAACAATTTGTAGGTAAAAACTATCGTGGCAATATGAATACTACAACCATCAGAACAGCTAAGGGAAAAACAATGATGTTACAACATGATGTAACCTCACCAAGAATCTATTCCAGAATTCACCTGCTTAGCGGAACTAAAGGATTTGCCAGTAAATGGCCGGAACCTGAACGTATCTCGTTTGGCGAAGAATGGGTAACTGAAGATGGATTAAAGAAATTGTATGATACTTACAGCCCTCCAATTATTAAACATGTTGGAGAAATCGGTAAAAAGATTGGTGGCCATGGTGGTATGGACTTTATCATGGACTGGCGTTTAATTGATTGCCTGCGCAATGGATTACCTCTTGACCAAAACGTTTACGATGCTGCATCATGGAGCTGCATAGTACCATTAAGTAAAAAATCAGTATCTAAAAAATCGGGAAGTGTTGATGTGCCTGATTTTACCAGAGGAGCATGGACTAGCAATGCTCCTGTAAACCTAACACTAGATGGTGGTGGTAACACTACTGTTAGAAGTGTTAAATAGTAGCCGTCTCAAATAAAAAGGAGGGTGTAACTAAAAATCATGTGATACACCCTCCTTTTTATAGAACAAAATCTTACAAATTACTCTCAATAGCACCAACTTTTTCCCTGTAAAGGTCAATTGGGCCATCAAGCAATACCGCTACTACTGTAAGATCCTTATCAAGTCGGTCTTTTGGAAGTGGGATGTAAACAATTCCAGGTACAGAACTCCAATAGAGTTTGTTGTAGATCTCTGGTTCAATCATAGTTCCCTCTCCAACAATTCTAATCCGGCTCACCTTATTTTTAATTCCTTTTAATGCAATTGGCCCCGTAGGTTTCCCTTCCACAAAAAGATACACCGTCTGCTTGTCGGCAGATAAAGCACTTGCCCCCTGGTAATGTCCCTCAGGCAGTCCTTTTCCTGTCTTGTATAAGCTCTCCGCGTTTTTGGTGACCCATTTGTACAGTTCAGGATTTAACCCCTTTTTGCCTGCCTCGAAGTCTAAACCATCGGTCGGCAAATCTGTATCCTTAAACGGGTTTACTCCATTATGCAATGAACTCGCAATATTGTTAATCTGCGTTTTATAGTCCGCTCTTTTATTGGTAAGGTCATTGAAACTTAACGAAATCAAAGATTGATCATTTACTTCAACAGGATTATCAAATTTTAAAGCGATTACTGTTACATCCTGATCAGCTGCGGATGTAGGGATCTTGATCGAAATGTTCTCACCATTGGTCACAAAAGTTGCCTTCAAATCAGAGCCTACAATCTTAGCAGAGCGAACAGCCGATCTGATTCCGCTTAACAACAATCCGCCATTGTCCGGAACCCAATCGGCATATAAATAAAGCGTTTTTTTATCTGCAGAAAGTGCGGTTTTCCCATTAAAATGKCCTGCTGGTAAGCCAGCATGAGTCCCATAAATTGCTTCAGCATGCTTTTTGGTCCACCTGCCTAAGCCTTTCAAAATATTTCCCTGCTCTGTTGCAATAGTGCCATCGGCTTTTGGCCCAATGTCAAGCAATAAATTACCACCCATGCTAATACAATCAACCAACGTGCGAACAATCATATTTGGTGATTTATATTTAAAATCATAAGGCTGATAACCCCACGAATCATTCATTGTGTAGCACAGTTCCCAATATTCGCTATTTGGCCTAAGAACCGGGATACCCTGTTCAGGGGTTTCATAGTCGCCATGATGATTCAAACGAGAATTGATTATAATATTTGGATTATACTTTTTAAGGTCTGCCGAAATCTTTCCGGCCTGCCATTCCTCAGCAGAGTGCTCCCAATCGCCATCAAACCAGAGTAAATCAGGCTTAAAGTTCACAGAGAGTTCATTCATTTGCGTATGTAAGTACTTTTGGAATTTATTCCAGCGCTTAGGTTCTTCACTAAGTTTGTACCTTTTTCTGTCTCTGGTAAAACCGTCGTAATCAGGATGGCTCCAGTCTGGTAAGGAAAAGTAAATACCTGTTTTCAAGCCAGACTTTTTAACTGCTTTTATAAAGGGAGTAATTACATCTTTCTTAGCGGCACTTTGCTTTAAGGTGGTTGTCGCATCAATCGCTTTAGTATTCCAAAGGGATACACCATCATGGTGTTTAGTGGTTATCACAGTATATTTTGCACCACTTTCCTTGATTAGTTTAACCCATTCTTCCGGACGATAATTGGCTGCCGTAAAACCATCCAACTGCTTCATATAGTTATCATGATTGATGTAGTTGTTAAAAAACGACCATGATTCGGAGATGCCATTTACAGAATAAATACCCCAGTGTATAAAAATTCCAAGTTTTGCATTAGCAAACCACTCCATTTTTTGTTTTTTGTCGTCAATATCCTTAGCACCTGGTTGCTGGGCATTTACTTTGCCACATAGCATTATTACAAATAGCAAAGGGGTTATTCTTTTTTTCATTAAAAGGACTGTTTTTATGATTAATTATTTTTGTAAATATGATTTCTGATAAGAAAGCGGACTTTTCCCTGTTATAATTTTGAAATGTTTATGGAAGCTGGCAAAATTATGGAAACCACTTTCGTAACAGATCTGTTTAACGTTCATACTGTCCTCGATCAATAATTTGCAGGCATGTCCAACCCTTATCTCACTTATAAACTGAGTATAAGTTTTCCTTGTTCTCGATTTAAAGTATCTGCAAAATGAATTAGGGCTAATGTTGGCCACGGCAGCCATTTCCTCCATCTGAATCTTTCTTTTAAAATTAGCAAGAGAGTAATTGTAAATGGCATTAATCCTGTCATTCTCAGTCTCTTCAAAATCATGACGGAAACCGATAGACGACAATAAGCTGCTTTGTGAGTAGTTTTCTATAGCCAGCAGGGCTTCTACAAGTAAAATAATTCGTTTAGGCCCTTCAGATAATAAAATAGACTCTATAAGTTCTCCAATTAATCTTTTGCTTTTATCCTGAACCTGTACGCCCCTCTGGGCACGTTCCAACAACAATTTAAGGGATTTGTTTTCAGGAAGATTTAAAAATGAATTACCCCAAAAATTCTCACAAAAGTGTACTACAACTACATCTGCATTGCTTTTTTCGTCATTAAAGTAATTATCGTCAAATCTCCAGTAGTGAGGTAGGTGAGCGCCAACAAGTACTACATCACCAGATCTGAAACGTTTAATACTATCGCCAATAAATTGAGTTCCGTTGCCTTTTTTAAAATAGATCAGTTCAACTTCGGCATGATAGTGCCAGCGGTTGTTAATGTAAGGCACCTTGTCTCTTCTCGCGCTAAATGAATTTACAGAGTTGTTAGCTACTTTAAGCAGTTGAGGTTTCATCTTAGTCTAATTTAGTTGTCAGATGTAAGTCACTTAACCTAACTTATACTTAAAAGAATAAGGTCAAGATCCGGTTCATTTGATTTGGTTAGGTAATAATTTCTAAATGTATAAAAATCTTTTAAAATTACATGTATTGATGATTAAATGATGCTAATTTGTAAAAATCGCTGAATATTTGATGTTTTTACCCTTTGAATAAAACTACGCAAACGTTTGATAATGGCTTTAAACCGCGTTAATTATTAAGCAATACACCGCTTTTTTAATTGCATAAATATTAATAAAGAAAAATAAAACAGGACGTTTTTTCGTTTGTTATAATAGGCTAGCTAATTAAAACGGGAATGACTGAATTATCTGAGAAAAAAGAGCGTAAATCACAAAATATACTAATCATTGAAAATGATGATGATTTAGTAGAGTTATTAGAAGAGTTATTTAGTTACGAAGGCTATCAGGTACGTTGTTATAAAGATACTAATGATATTTTTTCATTGATGGAGGATTTTAAACCAGATATTGTATTAGTGGATTATTTACTCCCTGGAATTAACGGAGGGGAATTATGTGCCCAATTGAAAAGAGATCCGTCTACCAAACATATTCCTGTAGTTATATTTTCTGCGTATTCGCAAGTATTGCTATCACTTGGTAGTTACGGCTGTAACGCATTTATCTCTAAGCCTTTTGAGCTAAGCTCATTGTTAAATCAAATTAATAAATGTTTAGAAAATCCTTCAAAAATATTTACTGAAAAAGAGTTTGATAAAAAAACTTCCGCATCAGCGGGTGTTAATGAATAGGTAATCTTAGTTAAGTTGCCAAGAGAGTTTCAGTCATGAATGCAATTGGTTACATCAGGGTATCACCATATCTGGAGTCTGTAATAGCTCAGGAAACTGCAATTAAGACTTTTTGCGATCAGAAAGGATTAAACCTATTAATCGTTTTTAAAGATACCGGTGAGTACAATGAAGATATGGAGCGCGAAAGCTGGCTCGCCCTGGAAGAATACGTAAGATATAACCGCAGTGGAGTTGATTTTTTGCTGTTCTTACTGCCGGCAAAAATAACACGATTCAATAAAATGATAGATCAGATTCAAGATCATTTTAAACGGG
>NZ_JBFTNT010000153.1:0-9399 GCF_056397585.1 Pedobacter sp. 05L430
GTTGTTACTTTAGCTTAAATGCTAATGCGCAAAATAAAAATGTTTCTCTTGTAAGAAATGATCAGGAGCGCAAAGTCGATGTGCTGATAGATGGTAAACCCTTTACCAGTTTTATCTATCCTGAGAATATGGAAAAGCCCATACTCTATCCGATACTCGCTGCCGATGGTGCTATTGTAACCAGGGGCTTTCCTTTAAATAAACGCGAGGGCGAACGCGTAGATCATCCGCACCACGTTGGCTTGTGGCTTAACTATGAAAGTGTAAATGGGCTAGACTTCTGGAACAACTCTTTTGCTATACCTGCAGAAAAGAAAGTAAAATATGGATGGATCAGGAATGTGAAGGTAGACAAGGTTGAAAACGGCAAAGCCAGTGGTAAGTTAAGCTATACCGCGAACTGGGAAAATCAGGCCAAAGATATACTGTTAAAAGAGCAAACTACATTTGTTTTCTCGGGAACTGACAATGCCAGAATTATTGACAGAATAACCACACTTACTGCTCAAAAAGACACTGTGAAATTTAAAGATATTAAAGATGGTATGCTAGGTATCCGTGTTACCAAAGAGCTGGAATTCCCTTCAAATAAAGTAGAAGAATTTACTGATAGTCAAGGAAATACAACAAAAGTTTCAGCATCAGGTAACGGCGCAAATGGCACCTATTTAACCAGTGCCGGTAAAAAAGGTAATGATGCCTGGGGCACCAGAGGTAACTGGTGTGTTTTATACGGAGTTAAAGAAGGCAAATCGCTTTCTGTAGCAATCATAGATCACCCTAAAAACCCCGGCTATCCTACTTACTGGCATGCACGTGATTACGGTTTGTTTGCTGCTAATCCACTTGGACAGGCCATATTCAGCGAAGGAAAAGAATCTTTAAATCTAACCCTAAAACCTGGCGCATCTGTTACTTTTCGTTACAGAATCCTTGTAGGTTCAGGTACAGAAGTTTCTGCTGATACATTGAACAAGCAGGCTGCCAATTTTGGAAAATAACTCTTAAACATAGATTAAAACAAATAATACACACTAATGAAAAAAACAAAGTTACTGATTGTTGCTGCCCTGATGTTTGGAACCACTCCGTTTACATTACAGGCGCAAACAGGGAAATGGCAAAATCTTTTTAATGGAAAAGATTTACAGGGATGGAAACAATTAAACGGCCAGGCAAAATACGAAGTCGTAAATGGGGAGATTGTTGGAACTACGGTTTCAAACACTCCTAACTCTTTTTTAACGACAGAAAAAAATTATGGTGATTTTATACTTGAAGTAGAGTTATTGGTTGATAATTCTATGAATTCGGGTATACAGATCAGAAGTGAAAGTAAAGCTGATTATAATAATGGCAGGGTGCATGGCTATCAGGTGGAAGTAGATCCGTCTGACRGAAAATGGAGCGGTGGATTATACGATGAAGCGCGTCGCGGATGGTTATATCCTTTAGATATTAATCCTAAAGGTCAGGCTGCTTTTAAAAAGGATCAATGGAATAAATACCATATCGAGTGTATCGGTAACTCTATAAGAACCTGGGTTAATGGTGTTCCCACTGCAAATGTTGTAGATGCAATGACCCCATCTGGCTTCATCGCTTTGCAGGTACACGCAATTGGAAAAAATGACACTCCCGGCAAACAGATCCGCTGGCGTAACGTACGCATACAGACGGAAAACCTTAAGCCATCTAAAATAGACGACATTTATGTAGTAAACATGGTTCCTAATGATTTATCTAAGCAGGAAAAAGCAGAAGGTTTTTCTTTATTATGGGACGGAAAAACTACTAACGGCTGGGTTGGTGCATACAAAACCAAATTTCCTGAAAAAGGATGGGAAATTAAAGATGGTGTGCTTAGCGTTGTAAAATCTAATGGTGCAGAATCTACTAATGGTGGTGATATTGTTACTGTTAAAGAATATGGTGCATTTCAGTTGAAGTTCGATTTTAAACTTACTGAAGGTGCAAATAGTGGTGTTAAATATTTTGTAACGCTGTCTGAGAAAAACACGGGCTCAGCAATTGGCATGGAGTATCAAATCCTTGATGATGAAAGACATCCGGATGCTAAGCTAGGTAAAAACGGCAACCGTACGCTCGGTTCATTATATGACCTTATTACAAGTAAAAAAATCCCTAATGCGCAAAGAAAAATTGGAGAGTGGAACAGAGGTTTGATCAGAGTATTCCCTGATAACAGAATTGAATACTGGTTAAATGGCTTTAAGGTTGTAGAATTTACCAGAGGAACTCCGGAATTTCTTGCTTTAGTTGCTGGTAGTAAGTATAAAGACTGGAAAAACTTTGGCATGGCTCCTAAAGGGCATATTTTGCTTCAGGACCACGGCGATAACGTTTCGTATAGAAGTATAAAAATTAAACAACTTTAATCATAGATCATGTTAGATTCAAGAAGAAAATTTATTAAGCAATCTGCCATCGCAGCTGCTGGAACCTATTTAGGTACTATGGGTTTAAGTGCAAAAAGTTATGGAAATATTATTGGTGCAAATGACCGAGTAAGAGTTGGTGTGGTTGGCTTTTCTGACCGCTTCAAAAGTTCCCTGTTGCCTAGTTTCCTAAATCACCACAAAGAATTGAATTTTGATATGGTTGCTGTATCTGATTTGTGGAATTACCGTCGCGGTTTAGGTGTTGATCATTTAAAGGAAAAATTTGGGCACAATATAACTGCATGCCGCAATAACGATGAGTTGTATAGTTTAAAAGATATTGACGCAGTTATTATCAGTTCACCAGATTTTGCTCATGCGTCTCATGCAATTGAAGCCGTAAACGCCAAGTGTGATGTGTATTGCGAAAAGCCTTTTGCTGAAACTATGGAAGATGCAAGAGCAACGTTAAAAGCTGTAAAAGCATCGAAACAGATATTGCAGATTGGCTCGCAACGCAGAAGTGGCGCGAACTACAAAGCAGCTTCTCAGTTTATAAAAGATGGTAAGTTTGGTGATATTACAATGGTAGAGCTAAGCTGGAATGTAAACCAGCCCGGACGCTGGCGCAGACCTGACCTTGTAGCTAAACTAAAACAGGAAGATACAGATTGGAAACGTTTCTTATTAAACCGTCCGTTTGAGGAATGGGATCCACGTAAATATTTAGAGTATCGTTTGTTCTGGCCTTTCTCGTCTGGAATGCCTGGTCAATGGATGTCGCACCAGATTGATACGGTGCACTGGTTTACTGATTTGAAACACCCAAGAAGCGTTGTGGCTAATGGTGGTATTTATCAGTGGAAAGATGGTCGCAGAAACTGGGACACTACTACTGCTGTATTTGATTATGGTAAGCCAAATGATCCTGATAATKGATTCCAGGTGGTATTTACTTCAAGAATGCACAACGGCGATGAAAACCCTGCTGAGATCTATTATTCGAATGGAGGAGAAATGAACCTGAATACCAATACTGTATCTCCTAGAGGTGGACTTACTGCAAAAGCAGCTGCTGAAATGAATATGAAAGCTAATTTGCTGCCTGAACTTAAGCTTACTGAGATTGCCGAAAAGGTAGCAGCTTCTGCTAATACTGGTGGTGATAAACTGACTTCAGCTCACATGCGCAATTGGATGGAATGTGTACGCAGCAGAAAAGAAACAAATGCTCCTGTTGAAGCTGGTTACTATCACTCTATTGCAAACATTATGACAAATGCATCAGCAAGAACTGGCCAAAAGGCTACGTTTGATGAAGCAACACAGGAAGTAATGGTTGGTGGTAAAGTGTTTAAATACTAGCACACGCCTCGTCATCTCGACGACAGGAGAGATCTCTCCTATCGTCGAGATGACGGAAATGACAAAAGCAATAAAAAAGGCGCCTTGATAATTCAAGGCGCCTTTTTTATGTAAGTGTTCTTAACTACTACCAGAAAGCAGTATACAATGCAACTAACATTGCTACAATAATTAATGCGCCAACTGCAAAAGATGTAGACACCTTAAACATTTTCGCATCAACTTCTAATCCATTTGTAACAACACCTTTTTTGTTTTCATAGATACTGATGAAATACATTCCGATTACACAGACTGCAAATACAATCAGCATTCTATCCATAAACGGCATTTCAAATACGCCAGCTGAGTTAGCTACAGACCATCCGTAATCATGTAAAGGAGCTAAATCTACCCATCCTGGTAAGAATTTTAAGATTACTGAGGTAATAAAACCACCCACAGTAGCAAATAATGCTGCATTTGAAGTTGTTTTTTTCCAGAAGAAACCTAAGATAAACATGGCAAAAATACCCGGTGATACAAAACCTGTGTATTCCTGAATGTACTGGAATCCTTGTTTTCCTTCGCCCATTAATGCATCTCCTACTATTAGCGACAATACTACAGCAAGTAACATAGAAACGATTACAGTAATTTTACCAACGTTTACCAATCTTCCTTCACCTGCACCAGGATTAAAGGCTTTCTTGTAAATATCTAATGTAAAAATGGTAGCAATACTATTTGCTTTACCAGCTAAAGAAGCAACAATAGCAGCGGTTAATGCAGCAAATGAAAGTCCTTTTAAACCAACAGGCAACAAACCTAACAACGCAGGATATGCCTTATTCGGATCCTGAACACCCGATGAAGTCAATAAACTATCAGGACTAATTGCCGGGATCTTTTCTTTAATAATATAATAAACAGCGATACCAGGTATAACTACAATTACAGGCATCAGCATTTTTAAGAATGCCGCGAATAAAAGACCTGCCCTTGCAACCGGTAAAGAAGCGCCCAGTGCCCTTTGAGTGATGTATTGGTTACATCCCCAATAACTTAAGTTAGCAATCCACATACCTCCTATTAAAACACTTAAACCAGGAAGATCCATATAGTTAGGATTGTCCTTCTTAAAAATCAGGTGGAAATGCTCTGATGCACCGTCAGTTAAAATGGCGAAACCTTTTACAATACCCTGCTGACCAGAAATGATGTTCAATGCAATATAAGAAGCAACTAAACCACCAAGCACTAAGAAAAACACTTGGATAACATCTGTATAACCAATAACTTTCATACCACCTAAAGTGATGATAATAGCAAATACGGCTAACCCAAGGATACAGAAAGTAATTGGAAGATCGGATATACCGCTAATGGCCAGAGCCCCCAGATAAAGGATAGACATTAAGTTTACCACAATGTAAAGCATTAACCAGAATACTGCCATGATCATTGCTACCTTTTCATTGTAGCGCTGACTTAAAAACTGTGGCATGGTAAATATCTTGTTCTTAAGATAAACCGGCATAAAGAATACAGCTACAATAATTAGCGTTGCTGCTGCCATCCACTCATAAGCAGAAATTGCAAGGCCGAGCTTAAATCCTGATCCGCTCATACCTATCATCTGTTCAGCAGATATATTTGAGGCTATAAGAGAAGCACCAATTGCCCACCAAGTTAAAGAGCCTTCTGCAAGAAAATAATCTTTTGAATCGGCGGTTTTGGTTTTCTTCTTATAGTAGATCCAAAATCCATAAGCTGATACGATTATAAAGTATATAAAGAATACAATATAATCGCGGTAGTCTAGTTTATTCATTGTTTATATTGGTTTTTTGAAATGAGGGACTAAAATATAAAATTAATCGGCATTCCCCACAGATATTCAAGGGAAATGCCGATTAAATTAATTGGACAATAGAACTCCAGACATTTATTTGTTCAAAGAGTTGATCCAGTTTGCTATCTTAATACCGTCCTCTTTAGTAACCTGAGGCATTGGTGGCATTTCTGTTGCATAACCCGGCCAGTTTTGAGGCTGAGGATTGTGGATCAATGAAAGAATCTTTTCTGCAGTGTACTTACGTTTTGCAACGTCAGCAAATGCAGGTCCGATTTGTTTTTTTGTAGGATTATGGCAAGCAGTACAAGTATAGCTTGTTAATAAACCTTTAACCTGAGCATAAGTTGGAGCCGAAGTAGTTTTTGCACCACCTTCTACTGCTTTCTGTGCAGCAGTTGTTTTAGCACCAGCCACTGGTTTTTTACCAGTTGCTTTTCCAGGAACAGCATTAGCCACAGGGTCGTTTGCAGAGTTTCTGGTACTTACACCATTCATAGATAATTTCTCTCCGTTTGGAATGCTATTTAAAGTATAGTAAGCAATCGGGTGAATTAAATGATAAGAGTTCTCTTGTGAACGAACACCTTCGACAGTAATGGTATGGATATAATACTGACGAAGATTATCAACAATAAGTCTTGCTTTTAAACCGTCAGCAGATACTTTAACACCTTTAATTTTTAACTTTTCGTTATTAATTGGAGGTGAGCCATAAACCGGATGGTATTTATATAAATAGCTTTGTACATCGTAAGAAGCGATATCTTCTGCAGATTTTAAATCAACTGGTTTAGTAAATTCGATTTCAAAACCATCAGGCATTGCTCTAACAGCTTTCATTTCGAAAGGCATTTTTTCGTTGTAAACTAAACGCTCAAGACCTTCGTTTGCATCACCTGCAGATCCCCAACCACGGTTAGTTTCTCCAACAAATAATGAATTATCAGTACCCCATGCCATTCTTAATACTCCTGAACGGAAACCACTTCTGAACATAAATGAAGCACCTTGCTCTACACCGTTTACCGTTTCGAAGAATACTCTTGAAATGATACTCATACCCTGATCACCTACTAAAATCTGACCTTCGAAAGGACCAAAAGCTCCCTGAGGAATTTTAACAGGCTCTGAAGTAGAGATACCAAGGATACCATAAGGCAACCATACAGATGGTAATCTTAATTCAGGGAAGTCTTTTTTCATTTCCCATAACATTTTGAAGTTTTCGTTCACTCTGTTTTCAGGTTTGATAGCTCTTCCTTGTGCATCTTTATCTCTTCTTTCGTCGATTTTAGATCTGAAGTATTCTTCAGTAAGCTTAACTGGAGAATCAGCTCTTCCAGTCCATCTTAATCCGGCCGGGTGACCTAAGAAATCACCTTTTTCTACTTTCCAGATTGCACCAGAACCGAACCAGTCACCTTGGTTATCTGTATAGTAAAGTTGTCCGTCTATTACGTTTGGACCTGCAGGAGAACGCTGACCAGTTGCCCATGGTTGCATTTTTCCATCTTCAGTAATGTTCATTGTCCAACCGCGCATAGGTACACGGCTTTCGCCACGGTACCACATTTCATCACCAAAAGCTACGTTACCGGTAACAAAGAAAGTACCGTCTTTAGCAATTTTTGGTCCGAAGCTGTACTCATGGTAGTGACCGCTTAATGGCCATGCATAAACAGTTTCATAAACATCAGCCTTACCATCCTGATCTTTATCGATCAATTTGGTTAACTCACCTCTTTGCGCGCAATAAAGTGCACCATCTTTATAAGCAAGACCTAATATTTCGTGTAAACCAGATGCAAACCTGCGGAAGTAAGGGTTTTTGCTTGTAGGATTTTCTACGATGTAAACCTCTCCTCTTCTGGTTGAGATACCAAGATCTCCGTTTGGCAAAGTAACCAATCCACCAACCTCTAAAATTGGTCCTTCGGGTACTTTTACCTTATTTATTTTGAAGAAATCTTCTTCTTTTGGTGTTTCCTGGGCAAACACCGTTGCAAAACTAAAGCTTAAAGCCAGCATTGCCAGCGTCTTAAAAGTGTATTTCATTATATAACCCCTTTTTAGAATAAAATAGAATAATTTAACTTACCACGAACCAGAACAACAAGTTGTTTTCTGCCGTCTACATCCCTGATAACAGGTTTGTCTTTGGTATCGTCAAATTTTAAATAAAAAGACTGTCCGTCTACAAGGTAAAGTCCTTTAGAAACTTCCTCAACACTTGATGCATCTGCTATTAATGCATAAATGTTATCAACCGGTGTTTCAAGAACGATCTCTCTGCTTAATCCCTGGCCTTTTTCAATTGCTTTGATGGCGTCAGTAACTTTAGTACCATAGATGTTATAGTTAAATGTAGGACGTTCCTGAGCATCTAATGTATAACCTTTGGTTTTAAATCCTGTACCCGTAGTATCGGCCAACCATGCTCCCTGAGCATCGGTAAGTTTAGCTAAAGTAGGAACCGGTTTTTTAGTGAAGGCAGTTACACTTCCACGAGGTCTTGATGTACCGTTACCTCTGTCATGCCACATAGGTGTTGCATCAACAAACTCACCGTGCCAAGCCTGAAACAACGCACCGTTGTCTAAGTCGTAGCTAAAGTGAACCTGAGTCGGGCTACCTACAGAAATAGCATGAACTACTTTAGGACCACCATTAGGAACATCAACAAAACTGCGAATATTTGGTGTAGTAGCCACATCTATATAGATAGGGTCTGTATCGTCACCTCTTTGTCTCCCATTTTGCGTTTCTGTAGGCAATTTTGAAGTTTTGATGTTTTTAAAAGCTACAGCACCATGATCTCCTTGCAAACGCAAAGCGCCTAAAGCTTTTTCTTTATCATTTGCGCCTCTTGTTGCACCAAATAATTCTATATTATCGTGTATAAGTACTCCATTCAACTCAATTCTTAAAATTCTTGCATTAGCTGTTTTGTTTCCAGATGCATCAAAACGAGGAGCCTGGAATGCAATTTTAATATGTTGCCACAAGCCAGGTGCTTTACTTACATTTTGGCGTGGTGCATATCCCTGATATCCTTGCTGACCTTCTGGTTTCGAATCGTCCCAACGTTGGTAAATTCCACCGTTGTTAGATGATGTTGGTTTTAGGATACCCCATGAATCTTCTAATTGAATTTCATAAACTCCCTGAAGATAAATCCCTGAATTTGCTCCTTTTGCAAGCAAATAATCCAGTTCAAGAACAATGTCGCCATGTTCACCAATAGTTAAAAGGTCTGATCCGTGGTCTTTCTTGGTAGGTATGTTTACCAGAATCCCAGTACCTTTTGCAACGTTTAATACGTTTACTTCATTTAAATTGGCGGTAACACCACCAGCAAGCGTCCAGGTCTTTCCCGGAGTCTTAAATGAAGAAAGATCTTTCAGATCAATTTCTGACTGATCCGCTAGTTGCTGACCAGACACAAGTGCAGTTCCTAACAACCAGAGAAAAGCGGTTGTTCCAAACCTTAAATAATTAAGCTTCATGTTGTGTTTTTTGGTTAAAAAAAAATTAAATGTATATAATTTCGTGTTTGTTTAAAAGGATTGCAAAATAATGATTTTGTTACAATAAACAATAACCCCTTAAAATCAATAAATAAGCCCTTAAAGTTTTGCTAAAACTATTTATCAACATTTATTAGAAGTTGTAAAAAAAGTACAGTTTTTAGAAAAACGTCATTTTTTATGGGAGATCAGCAAAACAATTTTCTTCCGTGTTTTGTCAGAAAAATAATGGAGTTCTTTAATAGGTGTATTAGTAACACTAACAACC
>NZ_JBFTNT010000154.1:0-9387 GCF_056397585.1 Pedobacter sp. 05L430
AGAGAGTACCTCGTCATCTCGGCGCCAGGAGAGATGACGATTAGTGCTTTTTTAAAACATCATTTATTATTGAACATTAACCTTCAACGGTTGATTTAATTTCTGATTAAAAGTGTCCAGATGTTTAAACCATTCATTTGCAGTAGTAATTTCATTTCCCTTACTCCATGCAGAGCCATTATAGTAAACAACCGGCTCTTTGCCTTTAACCAAAGTATGGGTTAGCAAATGAACCTTATCGGTATTCATTTTTACCTTTCCACCTGGAATAATCGTTGCTACCCCGGTAATTCCATCTGCACCATGCTCTGGCTCCCAGTAACCCATTATGCCTTGTTTTTCATCCATTAGGATAACCCCTGGCTCAGCTCTTTTAACTATCCCTATTACCGCAGGAAGATCCGCTCCGTCTGAATAAGTGTAATCAGCTTGTATACGGTTAAAGTGAGAGCCTGCATCCAGAGATATTGTTTTTACTACTTTTACCGGTTTACCTGCCACATCCCACTCATCATAACCTAACTGAAATGAGGTACGCAAAGGCCCATTATCCAATACCTTCCAGTTATGATAATTTTTAGAATAGTAAACTGAGTCATTAACATAAGGAGCAATATCACCTGCCCCTAAAGTTAATCCTACACTATAATAATCCATTCCATCACCATGATCTGTATGGTAATCACCAGTTTTGTACCAATCATTAATTACCAGCTTACTTGATCTTTTAACCCAAATGTCTATTCCAAAGGCATTGTCCTTTCTAGTTTCTAATGCTTTACCGTACATGCGGTTAGCAACTTTATCGTTCTCCCACGCAAAGTCATCATAGCGTTCAGGGACATAGCGACCATATGTCTTTTTAGTTATAGCAGCAGGTTTGCCTGCGACTATTAGGAGTTTAGCAGTCCCTTTTGCTTTAACGTTAATTTGTACCAGTAAATTCTGTATAGCTACTTCTCCTTTGTGTTCCAACTGAAAAGGAATTTCTTTTTTGGTAGCTGCATCTAATACTTTGAAATTCGCAGTATCAATACMGGGATATTTTGTGATAATGGTAGCCCAGTTAATAGACAATACCTCACCTACCCGCGCTATATCAGATGAATTACTCACTATAATGGTTGTTTTCACCACATTGGTTTGTGCCTGTACAAAGAACGATGCTCCGGGCAGTAACAATAATAAAGCAAATACTTTTCTCATAATCTCTTTATTATTTAAGCTCATTAATTGCACAATGATCCATATCTCCATAGTCAAGATTTTCACCTGCCATACCCCAGATAAACGTATAATTACTTGTACCCGCTCCTGAGTGTATAGACCAGTTAGGCGAAATCACGGCCTGCTCATTTTGCATCCAGATGTGTCTGGTTTCCTGTGGTTCGCCCATAAAATGGCAAACACTTTGTCCTTGCGGTACTTCAAAGTAAAAATAAACCTCCATCCTACGGTCATGAGTATGTGCAGGCATAGTGTTCCAAACGCTTCCACTCTTTAACTCAGTCATACCCATTTGTAATTGACAAGTAGGCAAAACACTATTCACCAATAGTTTATTTATAACGCGGTGATTTGCTGTTTCAGGACTTCCGAGCTCAACAATTTCTGCCTCAGCTTTTGAAACCTTTTTACTTGGATATTTATGATGGGCCGGTGCAGAATTAATATAAAATTTTGCAGGCTTCTTTTTATCGGCAGATGCAAATGTTACATTTCTAGTCTCCTTACCAATATAAAGCGCTTCTTTAAAATCCAGATCATAATTAACTCCGTCGGCCACAACAGTACCTTTACCACCTACGTTAATAATCCCTAGCTCTCTTCTTTCTAAAAAGTATTCAGCTTTTAAACTATCAGGATTTGAAAGTTGTATAGTTTCATTTACGGGCATTATTCCTCCCGCTATATAGCGATCGTAATGAGACAAAGTAAAATGTATATGGTCGGCCTCGAATATCTCGGGGATTAAAAAATTTTTACGCAGATCCGCGGTGACCATTTGCTTTGTTTCATTTGGACTAAGAGCGTATCGGCTTTCAAAATGTGTTTGCATGTTTTATCTTTTTTATTAATATTTTTATAAATACCAGTTTTTATAGCGATGTAATGCCTCTAAAAAATAGTAATCTGCATAGGTCAACGGGACATCAACTTCGGATTTATGAGGTATTGAACCTACGCTATGTTTTAACAGAAATCCCCCATTCTCACCCAATTTTGCACGATAAGCATCAGAGGCTAACGTTTTTAATGCTGTTTCAGCGGCGCTCACATATTGTTTACCTTCCTTTTTATCTGAATACTGAGCGAGCTCCAATAATGCCGAAGCCATAACCGCACCCGCAGAGGCATCACGAAGCGCATTTGGTATTCCCGGAGCATCATAATCCCAGTAAGGAATCATGTCTGCAGGCATATTGCGATCATTTAACATAAATTTGGCAATATTTTTTGCCTGATTTAAATATTGTTTGTTTTTAGTAAAACGATACATCATGGTGTAACCATATAAGCCCCAAGCCTGTCCCCTGCTCCATGCAGATGAATCTGCAGCTCCCTGCGCGGTTATTTTTTGTAAAATTTTACCTGTTTTCATGTCATAATCAATAACATGATAGGAACTAAAATCTGGTCTGAAATGATTTTTAATGGTGGAATTTGCATGTCTAACTGCAATCTCTTTGTACTTTTTATCACCTCCATGGTCACTTACCCAGCTTAACAACTCAAGGTTCATCATGTTATCTATAATAACAGGACCAGCCATTTTTTTGCTGGAATTCCAGGATTGGATCACACCGGCCTCGGGATGGAAGCGTGTTGACAAAGATTCTGCGGCTGTATCTATTGTCTTTTTATACGACGGATCTTTCAGGATTCGGTAAGCATTACCAAAACTGCAATACATCATAAAACCCAGATCGTGATTACCTGTATAATGCTTTTCCTTTTCTAAAATAGAAAGACGTCCTTTAGCCTCCTTTAGAATGTCAGCATCTTTTGTATACTCATAGATATAAAGCAGCGTACCAGGAAAAAAACCACTACACCACCATTTGGTATCACTTGTTTCTACTTTACCTGTGTTTTCGTAATAGGTTTTAGGCATTACATCTGCAGGTACATTTTTGGCAAGCACCTTGTATTGCTGATCAGCAAATTTAAATTGCTCATCAATCAATTGGCTCATTTTTCCGTCCTTACTTTGGGCGCTTAGCATGCCATTATTTATCAGTAAAAAACAGATTACAACAAATAGTTTTCTCATCATCAATGTTATTTAATATTTAGTTTTTAGGTTGTCATTCTTCTAATTAACTGAACAGGTATCGTTATTGGTACTGTTCTTTCATCAGTTATATTGGTATTATTCTTCAAAGAATTTATTAAGGCTTCAACTATCTTTTTACCCACCTCGTCAGGAAACTGCTCTACTGTAGTTATCGCAGGAGTAATTATTGATGTTCTGGGGTCATTTGAGTAACCTATAATTTTTAATTCGCCAGGCACATCAATTCCCTTTTCTCTCGCAAATTCAAGAGCTGCTATTGCACTTGTATCATTGTCGGTAAATAAACCGTTAGGCACAACATCCCCGTCAAACATTTTTCGCATCGCTTCTCTCGCATTGGCATGTGTCAATTCCTGATGAAACACCCAGTTTTCATTTACAGAAAGCTTATGTTGTTCCATCGCTTTTACAAACCCCGCCGATCGGTCCTGATATAAATTTGAAGTTAAAGGCCCCGAAATATGAGCAATCTTTTTACAGCCAGTTTCAATGAGGTGTGAAGTTGCGATGTATCCTCCTCTAAAATCATCACCTTTTATTATGGTTGCTTTTTGTTCATTTAAAGGTACGCGATCGTAAAAAACTACTGGTGTACCATTTTGCAAAAACTTATCGAAATGGCTAAAATCTGTGGTACCCAACGTACATGCTGCAATTAAACCATCAACTCTTGAGGACAAAAGTATCTCTGTTAGTTCCTTTTCCATATCTAATGAGTCATTAGACTGGCATATGATCAGATTATATCCATACTTCTGTAAACCATTCTGAATAGTGGTAATAACCTCTGCGTGAAAAAACATTGAAATCCTCGGCACAATAAGTCCAATGGTATGTGTTTTATTGCTGCGTAAGCCTGAAGCCATATTATTGCGCCTATAACCCAGCTGAGCAGCCATTTTTAGTACATCATTTTTTGTTTTTTCCTTTACATGGGGATGATCATTAAGCGCACGTGAAATTGTTGCAGGCGAAAGCTTCAACGCTTCCGCAATATCCAGAATTGTATTTTGCTGTACCTTTTTTTGGTTGGCCATTTTAATATTATATGAGGCTATTGATTTAAGCTAATCCATATACCAAGCTAATCAATATTACAATTATATGAAAACGTTTTCATAAATTCCAACAAATTAATTCGGCAAGGTTTAAACATTATAAAAACACATAAGTAGTTCATGTAATTTAGGTTAAACTAAGACTTACCAACTTTTTTGTTACAAAAAAATGTCGAATGAATATCATTATATGAAATCGTTTCCGTTCTAAATAGCAAACTAATCTGCATAATATTCTTAATAACATTATATTTACCGCTGAGCACTGTATATTTGCTTGAACGCACAACCTAAACCAAATAAGATCAGATACTTTTAGCCATGACTGTTGGACTTTTTATTCCGTGTTATATTGACCAGTTCTACCCAAACGCCGCTATTGCAACCTTAACTTTATTGAAGAAACTAGGAGTTGACGTGGTTTATCCCACAAAGCAAACCTGTTGTGGTCAGCCTATGGCCAATTCGGGCTTTGAACATCTCACACAAGGATGCAATGATTTATTTATAGAAAACTTTTCTGAATTTGATTACGTGGTATCCCCTTCCGGGAGCTGTGTACTCCATATTAAGGATCATCTTCATGCCGATAAAGCCGAAGACAAGGCCCTTGGAATCAGAAAAAAGATCTATGAGTTAACTGAGTTCCTTATTGATGTACTTAAAGTGGAGAAATTAACTGCAAGTTTCCCTCATAAAGTCGGTGTACACCAAAGTTGCCATGGGCAGCGTGGATTAATGCTTGCGCAAATGAGTGAACTCGTTGAGGCTCCTTTCTCTAAGCCACTGCACCTGCTAAATATGGTTGAAGGTCTGGAACTGATTAATCTGAAGCGACCTGATGAGTGCTGTGGTTTTGGTGGTACTTTTTGTGTTGCGGAAGAAGCCGTATCTGTAAAAATGGGTAAAGACAGGGTTGCAGATCATCTTAACGGTGGTGCCGAATATATTACCGCAGCAGACATGTCTTGCCTGATGCATATGGAGGGTATTTTACGCAGACAAAACAGCAATGTTAAAGTAATACACATTGCCGAGATATTAAACGCACAGGAATTTTAAACCTACAACCAGCAATAATAAAATGAGTACAGGAGCAAAAGATCACGCTCAATTATCAGATATCTTTAATAAAGATGAAGCGCGTGTAGACTGGCATGATGAAACGCTTTGGTTTGTGAGGGCTAAGCGGGATAAGGCTGCCCATAGTTTACCAGAGTGGGAAACCTTGCGCGAAACCGCATCACAAATAAAAGACAATGTTCTATCAAACTTGCATGATTACCTTTTGCAGTTTGAGGCCAATGCTGAAAAGAACGGCATAAAAGTTCATTGGGCAGCCAATGGTGAAGAACACAATAAAATAGTGCATTCCATTTTAAAGGAAAGCGGCGTAAACCGCATTGTTAAAAGCAAATCAATGCTTACCGAGGAATGCCATCTAAATGATTATCTCCATAAAAACGACATAGAGGTTATAGATACTGACTTAGGGGAACGTATTGTGCAACTGGCTGAAGAACCACCCAGCCATATCGTACTTCCTTGTATTCATAAGAAAAAGGAAGAGATAGGAGATTTGTTCCACAAGCATCTTGGCACACCCGAAGGTGCTTCTGATCCGGTATTTTTGACTGCCGCTGCAAGGGATCATTTACGTGAAAAGTTTATTACCAGAAAGGCTGCTATCACCGGAGTAAATTTTGCAATAGCTGAAACGGGCGAGTTTGTTGTATGTACAAATGAAGGAAATGCCGATATGGGTGCACATCTTGCCGATGTACATATTGCTTGCATGGGAATTGAGAAAATAGTACCCTTACGTAAGCATCTTTCTGTATTTCTAAGGATACTTACCAGAAGTGCCACCGGACAACCCATTACCACCTACTCCAGTCATTTTAAAAAGCCAAGACCAGGGCAAACCATGCACATCGTTTTGGTAGACAATGGCAGGACTACACAACTTGGCAGAGAAGATTTCCGCAACTCACTTAAGTGTATCCGCTGCGCAGCATGTATGAACACCTGTCCGGTTTATCGCAGAAGCGGCGGACACAGTTATCACACTGCAATTGCAGGGCCTATTGGTTCCATATTGGCTCCAAACCTGGACATGAAAAACTATGCAGATCTTCCATTCGCTTCCACTCTTTGTGGGTCGTGCAGTAATGTGTGTCCGGTAAAAATAAACATTCATGAACAACTTTATAAATGGCGCCAGGTAATTGTTAAAGAAGGTTATGCAGATCCAAAAAAGGCAATGGCCATGAAAGCAATGGATTTTACATTATCAAATCCATCAATATATAAAATCGCTGGAAGAGCAGGTCGTTGGGTTTTAAAACATGCCCCCTTCACGGTAAACAATAAACTTAATCTTTGGTATAAGCACAGAGAAATGCCAGAATCTCCAAAACAATCATTTGGAGAATGGTATAAACAAAACAATAAAAATGACTAGCAGAGAAGAAATACTGGCTAAAATAAAAACCAATCAACCAAGCGCCAGGCCTTTACCGGCAGACCTTACTACTGTACCAGGTGGAATGGAAAGCATAACGCAGTTTAAAACGGTATTAACTACCATAGGTGGAGCAATAGTTGAAGTTTCAAATTTTGAAGAAATCGCACAATACATTCAACAGGAATTTAAAGATAAAAAAAGACTCATATCTACTCTTCCTGAACTTGCTTCGGTAACCGAATCAGGATGGGAGAATAAAGATCCGCATAGCTATGAAGATGTTGATCTGGCTATAATTAAAGCCCATTTTGGTGTTGCCGAAAACGCAGCCCTATGGGTTACCGAAGATCTGATGCAACAAAGGGTCGTACCCTTTATTTGTCAGCAATTAGCTGTTGTGGTAAACAAAGCCGACATTGTTGCTACCATGCACGATGCCTATAGTAAAATAGGCGACGCCGAATATGGATTCGGATCCTTTATTGCTGGGCCATCAAAAACTGCAGATATTGAACAATCTTTAGTACTTGGAGCCCACGGGCCTAAAAGTATGACCGTATTTTTATTAGGCTAGGGATAACCCTAGCCTAATTTAAAATATTCTTTAGCGTTGTAATAACAGATATCGCTGATAATCTGCCCAATCCATTTCTCGTCATTAGGTAATATTCCATTCTCCATTTCTGCCCCAAACAGGTTACATAATATTCTTCTGAAGTATTCATGTCGTGAATAAGAAAGGAAGCTACGTGAGTCAGTAAGCATACCTACAAAATTGCTCACCATCCCMATATTAGACAATGCGTTCAATTGTTTTTCCATGCCATCTTTTTGATCCAGAAACCACCAGCCAGAACCGAATTGCATTTTACCTTTCATCCTTCCATCGGCAAAATTACCAGTCATAGCTGCAAAAACCTCATTATCTGCAGGATTAAGATTATAAATAATGGTTTTAGTAAGCTGATCAGTTACACTCAGATTGCCTAAAAATCCTGACAATCTTTCAGCATGTCTAAAGTCGCCAATAGAGTCATACCCCGTATCAGCGCCTAATTTTTTGAACATTCCAAGATTGTTATTTCTAATTGCGCCCAAGTGAAACTGTTGCACCCAGTCCTTTTCATGATATAGTTTGCTCAATTCCGTTAAAACATAACCGGCAAAAGCATCAGGATTAGAAAACACAGCATCATCGGTTTTTAAGAAACTGATAAATTCCTTTTTCTCCCCGTCAGTTAAGTTATATGTTGCAGGCAAAGTAGCTAATCCATGGTCAGAAACACTGCAATTATGCGCAGCGAAATAATCAACACGCTGTCTTAAAGCCGCGAGTAACCCCTCAACATCTGTTATAGCAATTCCTGAAACAGCAGAAAGCTGTTTTACATAATCCTTAAATTGAACTGCCTTATCAATCAATAAAGCTTTATCTGGTCTGAACGAAGGTTTTACTTTTACTGAAAAGTCACGCTCACCTAACTGTTTATGATATCTAAGATCATCGCAAGGATCATCTGTTGTACCAACCATTTCAACTTTAAAATGGTTTAACAATCCTTGTGTAGAAAACTCATCTTTTGTAAGCAACGCATTACAGTCTTCATAAATTCTTTTACCGGAATCAGCATGTAGAAAAGAATTGATACCAAAAGGATTTTTAAGTTCCATATGCGTCCAATGAAACAAGGGGTTTCTAACTGTTGCAGGCACCACCCTTGCCCAGGCCATAAATTTATCCTGATCTGCAGCACTTCCTGTAATCAGCTCTTCGCTAACACCCAATGCACGCATCCCCCTCCATTTATAGTGATCACCTTTCAGCCAGATCTCAGTCAGATTAGCAAACTTCTTATTTTCTGCTATTTCTTGTGGTGGCAGGTGATTATGATAATCAATTATAGGTAGGTTTTTTGCATAATCATTAAAAAGTATTTTCGCTTTTTTGCTGCTCAACAAAAAATCTTCAGGTATTACTGCTCCTTCTATCATGTTATTTATCTAAAAACTGGTTTATTATTCCGAACTCTAATCCTCTCAACTCAGCGAGGCCTTTTAATCTGCCGATGGCTGAATAACCTGGGTTAGTTTTTTTCTTGAGGTCATCAAGCATCTGGTGACCATGATCAGGTCGCATTGGAATGTTAGCTTGTCTTTTCTGTTGTATCAAAATGATTTGTTTTACAACATTATACATATCTACATCGCCTTCCAAATGGTTGTCCTCGTAAAAATCACCCGCTTCATTTCTTTTTGTACTCCTTAAATGAATAAAATGAATTCTTTCTCCAAATACATTTACCATTTCAGGCAGGTTATTATCCGCTCTTACACCAAAAGAACCTGTACAGAAGCAAAGTCCGTTATTTAATGAAGGAACAGCAGTAAATAATTTCTGAACCTGCCCGGCTGTACTAACAACTCTTGGTAAACCAAAAATAGGATAAGGCGGATCATCAGGATGAATAGCCAGTTTTATTCCTGCAGCATCAGCAACCGGAACAATTTCTGAAAGAAAATGAATAAGGTTTTGAGAAAGTCCGTCTTCATCGATTCCTTTATAC
>NZ_JBFTNT010000155.1:0-9365 GCF_056397585.1 Pedobacter sp. 05L430
AAATTAGGCCATCAGCAGGCTGCACAGTCGCGTCTTGGTAAGGCAATAAAGCTAAAAGCAGATTGCAGTACCTGCCATAAAATCTCTACAAAATCAATTTGCCCGGCATTTACTGCGGTGTCTTCTAAATATCAGACAAAAACCAAAGCGGCAGATTACCTTACTTCTAAAGTAATTAATGGTAGTAAAGGTGTTTGGGGCGAAGTTCCAATGCCTGCCCACCCTACCATGAAGGCTTCTGATGTTAAGGAAATTGCAGAATGGATTTTGACTTTAAGCGCTAAGTCGACAACTGGTCCTTCTTTACCTGCAACAGGTAAGATCGTTCCTCCGACAGAAACCAATAAAGATAAATCTGTTTTAAATCTTAAAGCGACTTACTCTGATTTAGGTGCTGCCGGTTTGAAACCTTTAGCGAATACTAAAGTGATTAATTTAAGAAGCAATGTTATATATGCTAATGATATTAAGGATATATCAGATTTCGGACGCAAAGATGCTGATGGAGTTCAATCGTTGATATTCCCTGAAAAAACTGGCTGGGTTAAGTTAAAAGGTATCGACTTGACTAATGTTGCCGCGTTTAATTTTGGATTGGCTAACGCAGATGCTGATTACAGTGTTGAGATCAGATTGGGCGGTAAAGATGGTGAAGTAATTGGAAAACAAGGCTCTGCTTCGACAGGTGTATCTATAAGCCCTGTAACAGATGGTAAATTCCATGATGTTTATATAGTGGTTAAGGCTGCTCGTGAAGATGTAAAAGACAGACCTCTTTTAAAATCGATAACCGTGAAGCCTATTTAAAGCGATAATTTTTAAAGCGATCTTCATCTCGAACGAAGAGAGAGATCTCTTGATCAAATAGCTGCAAAGCAAATTGGAATAACCAAGAGATCTCTCCTAGCATCGAGATGAYGTTGCAAAGAAAAAAAGGCTGTATCATAATATGATACAGCCTTTTTTTCTTTAGTATTCATTTCTTACCTACCTCTATTATTAAAATCTTCACTATTCTGCTATCTAAATAAAATTAAAGCAATCGATTGCTTTATTAGATCTTTTTTATAAATTCGCTTACCAAATATGCTGCGATCTATCTAAATAAGTTAATTCATATTTGAAAAATAAATCGCTTTAAACCGTAAAAGAATGGCCATTAATTTTACCAGAACCTCACTGTTCGCTACCAAGATTATTTTTGTTCTATTTCAACCTGTATTGCTTTTAAAAACATGTACTCCTGCTGTTAGTGAGCAGAGATCAGGATTAAAGGTGCAAATTGATTCTCCTTTAACAGAATCAGCAAAACACCTGCCCGGCAATAGTCTGGCCGGACTGCGTACATTTCCAGGCTTGCATGTTCAAACCATGGCAACTGAGCCTACATTAATAAACCCAACTAATATTGATGTAGATGAAAAAGGTCGGGTTTGGGTTACTGAAGCCTATAATTACAGGTTTGAGATCAACAATAATAAGCCCAAACCAGAAGGCGACAGGATCTTAATATTAGAGGATAAGGATGGCGACGGGCATCTGGAAACAAGCAAAACTTTTTATCAGGGTGCTGAAATTAATGCACCATTAGGTATATGTGTACTGGGGAACAGGGTTATTGTTTCGCAAAGCCCTTATGTGTGGGTTTTTTATGATGATGATGGTGATGATAAGGCAGATCGCAAAGAAATCCTGTTTCAGGGAATTGGCGGCGAGCAGCATGATCATGGCATCCATACTTTTACTTTTGGTCCGGATGGAAAGCTATATTTCAATTTTGGAAATATGGGGCAAACGCTAAAGGATAAAAACAACAAGACAGTGCTTGACCAGGATGGTGACGAAATTGGTCCTAAAAAATATAAAGAAGGCATGGTATTTAGATGCGACCCGGATGGATCTAACGTGGAGGTTATTGGACACAATTTTAGAAATCCTTTTGAGGTTGCAGTTGATAGTTACGGCACGGTGTGGCAAAGTGATAATGACGATGATGGCAATAAAGGTGTTCGGATAAACTATGTAATGGAGCATGGTAATTTTGGTTTTAAGGATGAAATGACGGGCGCATATTGGCCTTCAGAACGTATTAATATGGAAGACTCTATTCCGCTACGTCACTGGCACTTAAATGACCCAGGTGTGGTTCCAAACCTTTTGCAAACAGGCTCAGGATCTCCTACTGGAATACTAATTTACGAAGGTTCATTATTACCAACTCAGTTTCATAACCAAATGATTCATTCGGAACCCGGACATAATGTTGTAAGATCATATCCCGTAAAGAAAAACGGAGCTGGTTATTCAGCAGAGATCATTAATATATTAAGTAATGACAAAGATCAGTGGTTTAGGCCCGCAGATGTTTGTATCGCTCCTGATGGCTCATTAATAGTTGCCGACTGGTATGATCCTGGAGTTGGCGGCCACAGAGTTGGTGACCTTGAACGCGGACGCATTTATAGGGTTGCTCCTTCGGCCCTGGCATCAAAGTATGTTGTTCCTAAATTTAATTTCGACACGCCTAAAGGCGCCATTGAGGCGTTACAGAATCCGAATTTAGCAGTCCGCAGACATGCTTATCTGGCCTTGGTTGCAATGGATAGAAAAGCCATCCCGGCACTAAATAAATTATGGCACTCAACAGCCAATCAGCGGATGAGGGCCAGGGCATTATGGATTTTATCTAAATCATCTGATTCAAAGAAATATTTAGACGAGGCCATTAATGATAAAAACCCAGACATCCGTATTACTGCTTTAAGAGCCGTTAGACAAACGAAATTAAATCCAATTGATTATGTAAGGCAATTGGTCAATGAAACCAATGCGGAGGTTTTAAGGGAGTGTGCGATAACCCTTAGACATAACAAGGCAGCCGAAGCAGCTGAACTATGGGCTAAGCTGGCAACGAAACACAACGGAACGGATAGGTGGTATCTGGAAGCCTTAGGTATTGGTGCAGATAAGCAATGGGATACTTATTTAGCAGCATATTTAAAAGAAACAAAAGATCCATTATCGAGCGCAGGAGGAAAAGATATCATCTGGCGATCGAGAACGGCATTAGCCCTACCCTTTCTTGAAAAATTAGCTTCCGATCAAAGTACCCCTTTAGATAAAAGACTCAGGTATTTCCGTGCGTTTGACTTTATTGCTGCACCTGAAAAAACTAAGACTTTACTGTCGATGCTTGATAAAAACACCAATCTGCCAACGTCTTCCATTATACTTAGCTTAATGGATGCTAAAGAGGTAGCAAATTCCCCTTCATCATTAAATGCCTTAAAGAAATTACTCGATTCAAAATCGGGAACCTCAGAATATGTTAATTTGATAGCGAGATATCAAATTAAAACGGAAGGTGCTAAATTATTAGAGATGGTAATTGCCAATGGAAATAATTCTGTTGGTGTTGATGCGGCAAGACTTTTAATTGAATTTAAAGATACTGAGCGTATTAAAGATGTAATTAGAAATAAAGACGTTAATAAAATCACACCTATTTTTGAAGCACTTGGTGCTGTTGGGAATAAAGAATCTATAGCTATACTTTCTGGTGCGGTAGCAAGCACATCTAATGATAAATCGATGCGCCAAAAAGCTGTTGAAATGTTGGGCAAAAGCCGGATTGGAGAAACTAAAGTCTTGGAAATGCTAAAAACAAAGGCATTGCCTGCAGATTTAATTCCGTTTGCGGTAAAAGGTGTAAGTGGATCTGGTGTTAAAGGATTGTATGACGAAGCAAAAACCTATTTACCGGGTTCTAATGCTGATGAAGCAAAAAAAGGAACAATGGTTAGTTTTAATGAGATCATTGCTTTTAAAGGAAATGCATTAAAGGGAAAAGCTGTTTTTAACAAAGCGTGTTTCATATGTCACAAAGCGAATGGACAAGGATTAGATTTTGGGCCAAACTTGTCTGAAATTGGCGCTAAGCTACCAAAAGAGGGTCTTTTTGATGCTATTGTAAGGCCATCTGCAGGTGTGAGTTTTGGTTATGAAACTTCTCAACTGGACATGAAAGATGGTTCTAGTCTTGTTGGTATTGTATCTAGCAGAACCGAATCTGATATTCAATTGAAGTACCCTGGTGGAGCTAGTCAGAAATTAAAATCAGCTAATGTGAGTTCCATAAAAGAGGTTCCAGGTTCAATGATGCCCGATGGACTGCATGAAAGCATGACAAAACAAGAATTCTCTGATTTGCTTGAATATCTTTCGACGTTAAAGAAAAAAGAGCAATAGCTATTCTTTGGACTTTTTACCGCCAACATTTATAACAGCGCCAATGGTAAATATCGAATTACCGGCGCTCATAAACTTACGGCTGTTGAGTCCAAAGTTACCGCTTGATGTATACTGCAATTGTACGGCATCACTCAAACGCATTCTGGTAAAGAAAATTGGCTCTAAAAAAGTATTGCCTTCTCTGACCTGGCCTATTGAATTGCGCATAAATGTTTTCATTTGTACACTGCTGATACGTAATGCTGTTCCGTAATTTATAGGAAAATCGGTACCGAATAAGCGCAGATTATTGCTTTTCTTAGAACTGTAATTTACCTGTATAAATGTTTTGTTGTAGGTGATTTCTTCGAGATCAGTATTTGTTAATATGTCATTATCATCAAATGTTCTGAAAGCTCTGTTTGTTTTTCCACCACCATAACCGGCATATATTTCTAGAATCCTGTTATTTTCGGGGCCAAAGGTGTTAAAATATCCACCACCAACTTCTACTAATTTGTGTTTAAAATCTTTGCTGTGCTTTTCACTGTTCATATATGCCCCGCTAAATAGTACACCAAAATGATCTGAAACTGCATACGCACCATTTAAACTTGCATTGCCTCGAAAAGAGATGTGACCGCCACCGCTAAACTCTCCTTTTTGGCTTAACATTGGTGTATTGGGCACATTTGGCATATAAACAGAAGAACAAGAACTAAAAAAAATCAGGGATAGATATAATAGAAGTTTGTAGTTTTTAATCATACAGAGAATCACCTTTTATGTAATACTGCTGAGACTATCAAATTTAAAGCCAAGGTACAACTGTAAACATCCATTTTTCCGGATTTTGCCAATCTTTCCCTTTAAAAGAGCCTACAGGTAATTTAACTAGGATGGTATTCCAGCCTTTTTTTAAATGAACTTTTGTTGGTTCGCGGTATTCATATCCTTCATCGATAAGAGGCAATTCCAGATTGCCTTTTGCTCCTGCCTGCTTCCATTGTGGTGGTGGAATGAGTTTACCATTTACCAATACCTGGCTTTTTCTGTTGTCCCAGGTTCCCTCATTGGGTGAGTCTGACGCGTAAGACCTGGAGATGTTGTTAAAACCAATCCAGAAGTTCTGTAATTGATCTTTATCACTCCAAATTTTAGTGGTAGCATACCAGGTAGTGTTTTCTTCGGGCTTCTCTAGAAGTCCTTTCACTAGAGGACCCCACCAGTGCCTTAGAATAAAAGTACCACCAAAAGCAGTTAATGCTGCTTTGCTGGTATCAATATCATTTGTCTCTTCAGGATAGAATTGTTTGGTAAGATCACCCTGATTACTGAAAGGCCCGTAGAATTTCCATTTCAAATGTGCCTGTGGTTGATATGGAAACGGCATTTTTGAGAAGTAGCGATTTTTATGCTTTATTAAACGATGCTCAAATTCTTTGAATACATTAACTTCTTTGGAACCATCTAAACCTACATAGGTTAACCAATCTGGCTGTCCGCCCCCACGCCAACTCCTTTCGGCAAAAGCCAGCACCGCAGGATATACGGATGTTTGCATAAATACATCTTCGGGTTTGTTTACCCGTCGGTCTGGCCATACGCAAAGGGTGCCACC
This sequence comes from Pedobacter sp. 05L430, assembly GCF_056397585.1. NCBI lineage: Bacteria > Pseudomonadati > Bacteroidota > Sphingobacteriia > Sphingobacteriales > Sphingobacteriaceae > Pedobacter > Pedobacter sp. 05L430. The sequence continues at coordinate 5,852 of NZ_JBFTNT010000155.1, forward strand.
CAAAGCTGCATCATTCCCTTTGTCCAGATTGGCAATTTTCCCCTTAAATATAGACRCCACACTTTCCAGAGGATCCATGTGATTAATGTATAAATGGCGCGAGTCTATATATTTTACCTTAGGATTGGCGCTAACCTTTGTAGCGTCTTCTATCCATAACTGCCTGATGGTGCTTTCTGTAAACTCACCCCCCGGCTCCCAGCCTATTACCTTTTTTCCCTGTTTTTCAACTAAGGAAATCACTTCTGGCAGAAAATTTTTATTGGTGATCTTTACTTCATCTGCTCCGATGTGCAGGTAGGGAACATCAAAAGTATCGCAAAATTCCTTTAAGATGTTCTTTACAATAACCAGCCCGCTATCGCTTTGCATATCTGTTTTCATGGCTCTTTTAAATGCCGCGCTGTGCCCCGGCATATCTATTTCGGGAACTACTGTAATATGACGCGCTTTGCAGTAACTAATCAATTCCTTAAGGTCTTTTTGAGTATAGAACTTGCCTTTATTGCGAAGCATGGTTTCGGGAGCAGTTAGCTGTGGATATAGCTTGCTTTCTAACCTCCATGCAATATCTTCTGTAAAATGAAAATGAAATATATTGAGCTTATATGCTGCAATAACATCAATTTGCTGCTTAAGCAAATCCATAGGTTGATAATTCCTGCCTGCATCAATCATATAGCCCCGCCACGAAAAAGAAGGCCAGTCTGTAATGTTGCATGCCTTTACATTTTTGCCACTATCAATTAGCTGCTTTAATGTTTGCAGGCCATAAAATAAACCTGCCTTACCTGCGCCGGTGATTGTTATTGCACTGGCAGTGATGTTGAGTTTATATGCTTCTTCTGAGCTAGAATCTAGTGTGCTAACCTTTCCCAATTCCAAAACAATACTGGGTTTATTTGGGGCAGCACTTTTTTTAATTGGAATTATCAGGCCAAGTTCCTTCAGTTGCCGCTGTAATAGCTCTGCTTCTTTTTGTAAAGAAGMACTTTCAACAACTATTCCTTTATAATTTTTAAGTGCAATCCACTCCTTTTTCCATTCAATTTGCTGAGGCATTGGAATTAATGCTGGCTTCTCATTTAAAGGTTTTTCAGCTGTTTGTGCAACTGCATTGATGTTTAAAGCCAGCAAAAATATTAGCAATGTTTTAATCATATTGGTTTATGATTTTAAGTGTTCGTTTAATAAAGATAGACAATACCATTCCTGTCTGGGTAAATGAAATGGGCCTTTAAATAAGTTTCCTTTAGCTGTTTGGGCTAAGCTACCATCGCGGTGTAAATACCCAAACCATTCGCCATTTTTAGGATCATGGAAATGCTGATAGGCATAATCGTTAACCATTTTATGCCATTTTGCATATTTCTCATCGCCGGTTATGGTATATGCCAGCAATGTAGCAATGATCACTTCATTATGAGGCCACCAAAATTTCATGTCCTGCCAGTATTCCTGAACAGGTTTGTTGTATACATCCCTGAAATATAAAATGCCCCCGTGCTCCTTATCCCATCCACGTTCCCACATATAATCGAGCATTTTACAACCTAGCTTTATTAAATGCGGATCGTTATTTCTGTATTTAGCCTCGTGTAGTATGAACCATGCGCCTTCAATTGCGTGACCTGGATTTAAGGTTCTTCCATCAATATGATCAACTATGCTACCGTCAGGCGCTACCTGTTCCATAACGCACTGAATATCATCTTTAACAAAAAAGGTTTCAATTTCTTTGATCCATATATCGATCCACTCATTACAGCGCGGATCTCCAATAGTTTCGCGTAATTGCTGCGCAGTGTTCATCATAATCATTGGAACACCAATTCCTTTTGTTGGTCTTGTGCCGGCAAACTTTGCAGGCAATAAACCTGGTGTAGTTGAATACTCAATGCATTTACCAAATAAATACCTGGCTTTGGCCGCAGCAGCTTCATCGCCGCTAGCTTTAGCATAGGCTGCATTGGCAATTACCGCAAAGGTTTCGGAAAAATAATAACGGCGTTTACGAATAGGCTGCCCATCGCGCGTTACATGAAAAAACATTTGCCCATCGGTATCAAAACAATGATTATTTAAAAAATCTATCCCTGATTTAGCCCCATCTAACCATTCCTGTTTTTGTTCTACTGTATTGTATAAGGTTGAAAGTAACCAGGCTGCCCTACCCTGTATCCAAACGGCTTTATCATCATCAATCAAGCTACCATCCTGATCGCGCATTAACAGATAACCACCGTATTCGGTATCTATAGATCTGGGAAACCAGAAGGGAACCGTATCGTTTAATAACTGATTATGATAGAATGTTTTAAGGTTCTGTAAATCTTGTACAGTATAACTCATTTTGAAATATTTTAATTTAATGGAATTGAAAAAGTTGAAGCCGGCAAACCTGCCTCATTAACCAGGTTGGCCCGGGTGAAGGGCTCCCATGCATATAGCACTTCTTTTATGGTTTCACCGTGTGGAATCTTTAAAATCACCTTATTATTAATTATAGTGGCTTTTGCAGTAATGCGATATCCTTTTAGGTTTGTGAATTGAWAACCGATTAAGGGTTCTCCGTTTCGCGTAGAGAGTTTTTTAGCTTCTGTAAATGAAAGTATGATATTGTTCTTTTCTTGTTTATGGTTTGATATGCCAGGGCCATTAGCAGTTATAGGCTTGTGATAAGTGTTTTTAAGGGCTAAAAGTGCTAGTCGTTGCCCAACTTCCATTTTCATATTTGGATGAACATCTAAAGAATCGCCAACATCGGAACTTACAGCCATACCACTATTAGGTATGTCCTTTAATAACTTACGCTGAGCATCTCTGAAATAAGGCCATGACGGGCGATCTATACTTGAAAGTTGCACGTAATAAAAGGGAAAATCGTAGCCCCACTTTTTGCGCCAGCTATGCACTAATACAGGAAATGTATGTTTATATAAATCTACATTTTGGGCATTGCTTTCTCCCTGATACCATATTACACCCTTTATAGGGAATTGAGTTAACTTGGCTATACCTGCTTCGTAGTTATATACAGGTTCGTATGGATGACGCTGTTTAGGATTTGATGCTTCTTTAAGATTAACATCGGCACGACCTCTGGCCCACTCCTGTATAAAATCAGATTTTCGCCAGTCTGTAAGCACATCAACAAGTTGCTCATCGTGTTCCATAGTGTACCTGTCGATCCAGGATTCTATAGTTGAACCACCAACGGCAAGTTGTATTAAACCAATGGGCACGCCTGATTCTTCTGCTACTTTTTTACCGAAATAGTATCCTACTGCAGAAAAGTCTGCAGCTGTTTCTGAAGTGGTTGGCGTCCAGCTTCCTGAAAAGTATTTAAGTGCATTAACTTGCTTCAGCGTTTTGGCATTCCATGGGGCATCATTTGTTTCCACGTACTGATTGAACTTAAATAACCTTACCTTATTTGCTTTAATTTGAGCTAGTTCTACTTTCCCTGTTTTAGCCGCGCTTAAGGTAAATGACATATTCGACTGCCCTGAAC
>NZ_JBFTNT010000156.1:0-9336 GCF_056397585.1 Pedobacter sp. 05L430
CGGAAGAGCTAAGTGTACATTTCGCTAAAAGTGGCTCTTCCCCAATTTTGGTGGTGGAATAAAACGTCAACTCGCATCAGGCATTAAAAGATGCTTTTCGAACTTAATAAAGATCTATCTCGGAGGAAGGAAATAGGAAAATCGATTTAACCACCAAAATTGGGGAAGAGCCGGATATATTTCTTCTGTTTATTTTATGTTTTTGCTAAAAATATTAGTAATTTTGTGGTTCGATTTTTACGTATGGAAACACCGATATTAGATGAAAAGTACTATTTCAAGCCCTCAGTACCTGTTAATGAATTGCCTGGGGATGGCAATCTTGTAATTAATACCAGTGTAAATCCGGAAGAAAAGTATGTGATTAATGTTGCCGAATATCGTTCGCTGCGTAATGCGATAATAAAGCATCTTTTGACTTTTTATGACCGGGTGGATTACTGTGATGCAGGAGATATCAATACTTACTTATCTATCAGGGGCTATAAAGGGCATCAACTGTTCACCTATGTGTTTTATGTTGAGGAATGGCACTGCTACCAGCATACGGGTGTGTTTCAGGAGATGATAACGCAATATTTAGCCTGGGGAATAGCTGATTATCATCGTAACGATTCTGGCATGTTATTCCAGAGGATTAAAACGACACATCCTGTTACTCAATATTCGGTCTTGAGGGATGAAGGGGATAAAGTTTAAAGCTGCGCTTATGGTGATGAGGGTAGGGTGGCTATGATTAGTCAGGGCAGCTTGAATGGTATTCATATTTATGTTAATGGCTTTTATCTGTATTATGGGTAAATGGGGAGTGCATTGGAGATAGCCAACTGAGAAAAGTGTGACTAAGGAGCGATACGGTCTCGACGATACTGAGGCAATAGTGGACAGATTGCGTGATGCAGGATGGATGGAATGACAGGGGACTTAAAGCTGTTTCCTTTCATCAATAATCTCCAGCAGTCTGTCTAATCTCCATCTTACCGGTTCTTTAATCCGTTCTTGCGTTCCTGTGCGAAGAATTGTTATTTGTTTATCCGGAAATATATATTAAGCAACTTTAATTAATCATGGTATTTGAAATCTTACATCTGTTAGAAACTCCTTATCGGTTAGCGTTTTTAAAAAAGCGATAATTTTATGTTGATCACTACTGGATAATGCAAGACCTAAAGTGCCGTTATGTCGTAACTGTTCATCTAAGTGAGTATTGCGCTTTACGCCATTTGCATAATGTGTTAGAACATCTTCCAGTGTAGCAAACCTACCATCGTGCATGTAAGGTGCAGTAACTTCTATATTTCTTAAGGAGGGTACACGGAATTTCCCAACATCTGTTGCCAGGTGTGTCGAACTGTCTCTTCCACGGTCAATTGATACCAGGTCCAACCCAGTGTTACGATAACTCAGATCTGTAAATAAGGGCTCTTTATGACAGGCACTGCATTTTTGCCTAAACAGAATATAACCATTTTTCTCATCAGTTGTGAAAACACCTCCTTGTTCGTATCTCCTATACTTATCATAACGTGAATTAGCCGAAACGAGCATAGACATGAATTGAGTAAGTGCATTCAGCAGTCTTGCCGAATCGATATCTACAGAACCATACGCATTCCGGAAAAGATCAGTGTAATGACCATTCGCCCTCAGTTTTTCTACGGCGCCTGCCATGCTGTTTGCGATTTCGCAAGGATTTATAATTGCGTTATGCGATGACAATTGGAACAGTTTGACGCGGCCATCCCACATAAACTCCTTTTGCCAGGCCAGATTGAAAAGTGCAGGCGTATTTCTTGTTCCAGAGCATTGCTTAAAGCCTTGGCTTACATGTTTATTTTGATCTGAAAAAGCGGAAAATGACTGATGACAGCTCGCGCAAGAAATGGAATTGTCTATCGACAACGCACGGTCATAAAAAAGAATCCTGCCAAGTTTAAATCCTGCCGGAGTTACAAAGTGCTGATCATACTGGCTCCCAGGTTGCGGGAAATTTGGGGGAACAGTAAATTTAAGCTGAACTTCTTTTGCATCGTAATTAACTTTGATTGGCCGGATATTATACGCTACCAGAAAAAGAACGAGATTAATAAAGGCTATAATACCGAAAATCTTTGTTTTTGCTTTCATTCAGCGGAGAATCCATTATAAGAGTATGTAAATAGCATTTCATTGTGGCTTGTAATTATTTTCATACTGTTGTTTCTGATTCAGGTGATTGCTGACGTTTCAGTTCGGTCTCGGCAGCAGACTTGAGAATGTACCGGTCGATATAAAATGTACCGAATGGAATAATGCATGCAATCAGGACTTTCCAAGTGGTATGTTTGAACTTCCAGTGCTGTTCGACGCCCACACTAATGGTGGTAAAAATGAACCAAAGAAAAAGGACGCCGTGTACGGGTCCCATAGTTTTAACCATGAGCGGTTCATCCGCCCAGTATTTGAGCGGCATCGCCACACCAACCAGTAGTAGTAAAGAAATACCTTCAAGATAACTGATTAGTCGTAAGCGGCCCACCTGTGTTTTGAAAATTTGATCGATGAAGTGCATAGTGAAAATTTTAAGATTTGAAAAAATATAATTATCGTTCAGAATGTGCGCAAATAAGGTCTCCCCGCCAACGGTGAGAATGGCCATGGAATGGCAATGAATATAATCACCAGCGCAGCCGTGAACCAGCGCAGCATAGTTTGATATTTTGCGCTGTCTTCTTTCAAACGTTTGGTTTTTGCAGATCCAATGGTAATGATGAGGATAGCTAATATCATCGTGGAAATATGAAAGTACTTGAAGAAGATCTGTTCATTCACTACCTTATCAGGACTACCAAATGTTTGGTAAAGCACGGCAGGACTTTGCACATAAATCGCCATTCCGATTAATAACTGTATGTGCGCGATAGTCGCTGTCCAATGTCGGATAGCATTGGCTTTTGGGGTGAAAGCCTGCTTCCGGGATAATCCGCGATATGCAGTGATTATGGCGTATATCAAACTGCCTAATACAAACCATCGACTAACTGAATGAAAAACAAGGAGGGTATAATACATATAATGGTTAGGTTATTATTTGAAATTATTAACTAAATGAAAGGCAATTAATGCATCAGCTATTTTGATGTTTGGCGATTTTGGGCTTTCATACGGCCGGCCAAATCCTGCAATGCTCCGCCATCGTATACATTTTTAAACCCCTTGATTTCAACACCTGTACCGTCAGAATGCTTCTTACCCCATGAGAACAACAGGTAATAACCGGCCTGCGCTGATCGAATCCAGCTAATGAAATAGTTTCGATGCTATTCAATGGTATATTTATAGTGCCATTGATATGCCCTGTTTCAAATTCCGAAACACTTCGGACATCCGGGATTACTGGATTTTGGGAAAACAGATTATCCATCCTGTTATCAGTTTTTGATGAACTGAAAATTTTATAGATGCCAAATACGGTTAAAAGCATGATGAGGAATACAAAATATTTCATATTACATTATTTTTAAAGTCACTAAATAAGACATACTGGATGGTATGTTCTAAGCCAAATTTATTCTTTTCCATAGTTCTCTATTACCGTCAAAAAAACCTTATTCGCGTTGAGTTAAAAAAAAGATACCATTTAGTATGTTTTACAAACATATTAAAACATATCCCACTTATAATATATCACTAAGTCATTTCACCGTCAAAACATTTATCCCTAGACAGAGGTGAGTCATATGCCTATTTGTTTTTGATTCTTTTGTTTTAACACAATTGGAGGCAATTTTGTCGCTCCCTACTTTTACTTATTGATGACAGAAAAAAACAGAGAATCTCAATAAAAGGTATCTATCTTTGCGACATACTAATCAGTATGTTTATGTCAAAAGCAGAAGTGACAAGATCAGATATTCTCAGAAGAGGGCTTGAGTTAATTTACAAGCAGGGTTATCAGTCGACAAGTATCGACGATATCCTAGCTACAACAAAGGTTACCAAGGGCGCTTTTTATTACCATTTCCGAAACAAAGAGGAAATGGGCGTAGCGCTGATCAGTGAAGCGATGCAAGATGAGATTTGGCCACATATAGAAAAGTCTCTTTCAGCTGGCTCTGATTTCAGGGACAATATTTACGAAATGATCAATGGATTGCTTTTTGAACATCCCTTTATGACGGTCGAGCATGGTTGTCCCGCGGTGAACCTTATTCAGGAGATGGCGCCTTTGTCTGAAGCATTTCGGACGGCTTTGATAAAGTCGTTAAACAAATGGAAACGAGCTATCGAAGCGGAGATCATAAGAGGTCAACAGGCAGGTCAGCTGGGCATGGCACATGATGCCAAGCAGATTGCATTGAATGTAATAACCCTTTACCATGGCGTGAGAAATATGGGTAAATTATTGGGTAAAACCTACTATACTTCATTTCTGAATGAGTTTCGAAGATACCTAGATACTTTGGAATAATTTTTTGAGTAAAAACATACCAAATAGTATGTTATAAATGATACCAATTATGATCAAACAATTTGCATACTCAAAAACATACCAAATGGTATGTTTTGCCTGCCCCAATCAATTTTTGTTACAGCTTTTCTTCGATGCATTCATGTTCTGGATGATTTGCCATTCTCTGATGCTAACACGACCAACCATCACAACCCTATTCTTAAACTAATGCAACAAAGAAATTATAAATCTCTTATATGGGTGCTAACCCTTGCTATCAATGGTCTAATCGCGCTGGCCTTTTTCTTACCCAAGATTTCTTCATTGAAGGGATACGATTTTTCAAAGCTTCCACTGCTCAACGCTATATTAAATGGCCTGACCTTTTTTTCTTTGATGATTGCGCTATTTGCGATACGTCATAAAAAGATACCCCTGCACCGAACATTTGTATTCCTTGCGTTTTCATTTACAWCCTTGTTTCTGTTTTCGTATCTGCTTTATCATTTTTCCACGCCTTCTACTAAATATGGCGGCGACGGGATACTGAGGGGAATTTATTTTTTTGTTTTGCTYACCCACGTTTTTCTGGCTGCGCTGATCGTATCTCTTGCGCTATTTACAATGGCATTCGGATTAAACAATCAGATTAACCGGCATCGTAAAATTGCCAAATGGACGATGCCAATCTGGTTGTATGTCAGTTTTACKGGTGTTCTTGTCTACTTACTTATTTCGCCTTATTACCACCATTAAACATGATAGCAATACCCATGATCCCGCAAAAAATATCGGTGAAATTTGGCTCACCATTCATTTTATCACACATTTCTAATTTATCAAATCAATTCTTTATGAAAAAAAATCTGTTACATGGAATGATAATTCCAGCTATCATATTTTCTTCCTGTACACTGGGGAACCAACAGGCACAGAACACGACTGTACCTRAAGTTCCTGTGACAATAGTAAACCAGACCGATGCGGTGGTTTATACAGAATACCCGGCAAAACTTGAAGGGCAGACCGATGTGGAGATTCGCTCGCAAGTCAAAGGAATCTTGGAAAAAATATTTGTAGAAGAAGGTGCTTATGTCGAAAAAGGAACACCGCTTTTCCAGATTGACACCCGCCCATACCAGGAAGAATATAACAATGCCCAGGGCGAATTATTGGCTGCCAAGGCAGACGTGGCAACGGCAAAAATCGAAGTAAAAAAACTTACGGCGCTCGTGCAAAATAAAGTGGTTTCTCCATATCAACTACAAACTTCACAGGCGGCTTACGATGCGGCGGCCGCTCGTGAAATCCAAGCGCTGGCAAAAGCTGGAAATGCGAAAATCACTCTGGGTTTTGCAACAATCAAAGCTCCGGTAAGCGGTTATATTGGTCGCTTTGGTAAGAAAACCGGCAGCCTGGTTGCCCCATCAGATACGCAACCATTATCTTATCTATCTGATAACACGGAAGTACATGGTTATTTCTCTGTTGGTGAAGCTGACTTTGTTGCCTTTAAAGATGGTTTGAAGGGCACCTCTATCGGAGAAAAGTTAAAAAATACTTCAGCAGTAACCATGGTGCTTTCCGGTGGTATTACTTATCCACAACCCGGCAAATTAGATATGGTGGATGCCGCATTCGATAAATCTACTGGGGCAATCACTCTGCGGGCAACCTTTCCCAACAAACAAGGTTTGCTTCGATCTGGGAATTCAGGCCGGATTAAACTAGGGCTTAAACAAGCTGGCGTAGTTGCAATACCTCAGGCAACAACATTCGAAATGCAGGACAAAATTTTTGCATATATAGTTGATCAAAGCAATAAGGTCCGACAAGTAGCTTTAACCATTTCCGGTTCAATTGGAAATACCTATTATATCTCCGATGGTCTAAAGACAGGTGACCGTCTAATATTAAAAGGACTGGAATCCCTCAAAGATGGCATGTCTGTTAAACCTGAAAAATCTAACGAAAACCTGGCTAGCAATTAAGCCCTAATTATTAAATCATGTTAAAAGTTTTTATCGATAAGCCGGTTATCGCCACGGTGGTTTCCATTATGCTGGTAATTCTCGGTGCGGTAGGCCTTATGGATCTACCCATACAACAATTCCCTGATATAGCCCCACCTGTTGTACAGGTATCAGCCAATTATCCCGGCGCAAATGCGGAAACAATGGTACGCGCTGTAGCGCCACCATTGGAGGAAGCAATTAATGGGGTCGAAAACATGACCTATATGAGTTCCACTTCGAGTAACGATGGAACCTTAACCATTTCAGTTTATTTTAAGTTAGGTACTGATCCTGACCAGGCGGCTGTAAATGTACAAAACCGCGTGTCATCAGCAACCGGACTTTTACCACTGGAAGTGGTTCAGGCTGGTATCACTACTCAAAAAGTACAGAATTCACTCATTATGGCAATTAACCTAATGAGTGAAAAGCCTAAGTTGTATGATGCAACTTATCTTACTAACTATGCGCAAATCAACGTTATTCCTGAGCTTAAACGTATACAAGGAGTTGGGCAGGTAACACTGTACGGTGGCAACAGGGATTACTCCATGCGAATTTGGCTTAAGCCAGCACAAATGGCCACTTACAATATCACCCCAACCGAGGTGATGGCAGCTGTCAAAAGCAAAAACCAGGAAGCCGCTCCTGGAAGATTCGGAGAGTCAAGCGACCGCTCTTTTGAATACGTCCTTAAATATTCAGGAAAGTATACCAAACCAGAGGAATATGGGAATATGATCATAAGATCAAATCCTGATGGGAGTATGTTAAAACTCAAGGACGTCGCTAAGGTTGAATTGGGTAGCTATACTTACAATTCGCTAAACACAGTAAACGACAAACAAAGTATTCTGTTCCAGGTTATACAATTGCCTGGCTCCAATTCAAGGGAAATACAGACCAAGGTTGCTGAATTTCTAAAAAAAGCGGAGAAGGATTTCCCACCGGGAATTAAACAGCAAATACTTTACAATACAAAGGATATGCTGGATCAATCCATCGATCAGGTCAAGCATACTCTGATTGAGGCATTCATCCTCGTTTTTATCGTAGTATATATATTCCTGCAGGACTTCCGGTCAACACTAATCCCCGCAATAGCTGTCCCTGTGGCTCTTATTGGCACCTTCTTCTTTATGTCTGTCTTTGGATTCTCCATCAATCTTCTGACCTTATTTGCCCTTGTATTAGCCATCGGCATTGTCGTGGATGATGCCATCGTGGTTGTCGAAGCAGTGCACTCCAAGTTAGAGCATCGGAACATTACTCCAAAGAAAGCCACCATGGCCGCCATGCATGAAATCACAGGTGCGATCATTTCAATTACCTTGGTAATGGCGGCTGTATTTCTCCCGGTTGGCTTTATGAAAGGCTCAGCAGGTGTATTTTACCGGCAGTTCGCGTTTACTCTTGGAATTGCTATTGTCATATCTGCATTGAATGCACTAACCCTGAGCCCAGCATTATGTGCCTTATTATTGAAAGATGTGAATCATGATCACCACGAAAAACCAACAAGCTTCAAACAGAGATTCTTCTTTGCTTTCAATAAAGGATTTGAAAATGTAACTGGTAAATATGTGGGAGCGGTAAAAAAAATGATCAAGTTTAGGTGGGTTAGTCTTGGAGGACTCGTACTTATAGTTCTAATTACTGGATGGCTTATTCGCAGAACACCTACAGGTTTTATTCCGTCGGAAGATTTAGGGTTTATCGCTATATCGGTGAATCTTCCGCCAGGTTCTTCTATGAACAGAACACAGGCAATTCTTGATGAAGCGGCTAATAAAGTGAGAGATATGAAAGCAAAATTTGCCTTCAACGAAGTCGCAGGTTTTAATGTACTAACAAATTCAACAAGTCCATCCTCTGGCGTTGCCTTTTTCAGAATGAAAAAAGATGGCGAACGTGGTGAAATTAACGATGTCGGTGCAAATATTGCTGAATTGCAAAAGCGCCTTGCCACTATTAAAGGTGCACAAATTTTCGTGTTTTCTTTTCCGACGGTGCCGGGGTTCAGCAATGTTGATGCACTTGATTTAGTTCTGGAGGATAAGGCAGGCGGTAAGTTGGATAAATTTGGTGGAGTTGCGAACCGCTTTATTACCGAATTAATGAAACGCAAAGAAATCGCTGTTGCGTTCACCACATTTCGTGCAGACTATCCCCAATATGAGATGGTCCTTGACCATGAAAAGATCGAGCAACTCGGGGTTGATGAAAAAGATGTGTTAAGCACGATGCAGTCCTATTTCGGTAGTGCCCAGGTTTCAGACTTTAATCGATTCGGTAAATATTACCGGGTCATGGTACAGGCAGATAAGGAAGAACGTGCAGATCCAGCCTCCATGAATGAAATTTATGTAAAGAATAAAACAGGTGACATGGTACCTGTTAATACAATCGTAAGGTTGAAGAGGGTATACGGACCCGAAGCGATTACCCGTTATAACCTTTTCAATTCAATAGGCGTGAATGCCGTGCCAAAACCTGGTTATAGTACTGGAAATGCAATTCAAGCAGTTCGAGAAGTAGCCGCAAACATGCTGTCCTCAGGTTATTCCTATGAGTTTTCCGGAATGACGAGAGAAGAAATCTCTTCTGGCGGCCAATCGGTGATCATTTTTATCCTCTCATTACTATTCGTGTACTTCTTATTGTGTGCCCAATATAACAGTTATATTCTTCCTTTGGCAGTAGTATTTTCCGTGCCTACTGGTATTATCGGAGTTTTCATCGCAATTGGTATAACGGGCATTGATAATAATATCTACGTCCAGGTAGCTCTTATTATGTTAATCGGACTGTTGTCAAAAAATGCTATTCTAATCGTGGAATTTGCAGCGCAGCGCAGACATGCTGGTTACACACTGGTGGAATCTGCAC
>NZ_JBFTNT010000157.1:0-9297 GCF_056397585.1 Pedobacter sp. 05L430
CCTATTTGCTGGGTACTGGTTATGGTTACTCACTAGGATCGGGAGCTTCACAGGTTTCTTCATTGGTACTTGGGCCAACGCCCAATCCTAACATCACCTGGGAGCTTGCTACCACTAGCGATATCGGTTTAGAATCACAATTCTTTAATGGTAAACTGGGGGTTAATGTAGATGTGTTCAGGTCTATGCGTTCCAATATCCTGATCACCAGAAGTGAATCAGTTCCGGGATATACCGGGCTGACCCTGCCAAATGAAAACTTAGGAAAAGTATTGAGCCGTGGTATTGAGCTTGAAGCTACGCACAATAACACTATCGGCAATTCCTTTGCCTATAACATCAGGGGTAACATCACATTTGCAAGGAACAAGGTGATCTTTATGGACGAGGCGGCGAATATCCCCGAGTACCAGCGTAAAACCGGTATCCCTATTGATTCCTGGTTCCTGTATCAATCAGATGGCATCTATCAGAATCAACAGGAAATTGATAATAGTCCACATCCGGCAGGAACAGGCATAGGCGACATCAGGTATAAGGATGTAAACAACGATGGTGCTATAAACGACCTTGATAAAGTGAGAATGCCGTTGGTACGCACGCCGGAAATCATGTTTGGTTTGGCCTTAGGCGGATCATGGAAAAACATAGATGCTTCCGTTTTCTTCCAGGGGCAGGCCAGGGCTAAATCATACCTGGCGCCTGCAGGCTTAAATATGGTAACCGAATTTTTTGATGAGAGATGGCAAAAACCGGGTGATACCAAGTATCCGAGAAACTTTAGCGGCCCAACCGGAAGAACTTTTGGGGTAAATACATTTGAATCTGATTTTTGGTTAAGAGATGCATCGTTTGTAAGGCTTAAAAATGTAGAGGTAGGATATACTTTGCCAAAATCGGTGTCCGAAAGATTAAAAATGCAGAGCGCAAGGATTTATATCAGCGGAACAAACCTGTTTTCTATTGACAAGTTCGGGCCGTCATTTGATCCGGAAGTGCCAACCAATTCAGGGCAATACTATCCACAACAGCGTTTAATCAATATTGGCGCAAACATCACATTTTAAAAACTTATAAAGTATATCATGAAACTGAATATAAATAATTTTAAAATCAACAGCGCTGCTTTACTTGTTTGCACTGCGTTGATATTTGGAGGATGCAAAAAGGCTTTAGACCTGCAACCTCTTGACTCTTACTCTGAAAAGGATGTATGGTCGGATCCGAAACTGACCCAGGTTTTTGTGAACAATATTTACAGCGAAACAGTACTTGCTTACCAAGACGGAGGTTTTGGCTGGGCAGCACAAACCGATGAGCTTTACGGGAACTTTAATTGGACAAATGAAAACCTGTATGTACGCGGAGAAGCCACACCTGATAACCAGACTTCTGGTTCCCTGAACCATTGGAATAAAATGTATGCCTCTATCCGTTCGAGCAATATCTTTTTCACAAATATTGAAAAGGTAACGGGAGCAGATGAAGCGGTAAATACCATGAAGGGAGAGGTACACTTTTTAAGGGCACTGGCTTATTTTGAACTGCTGAAAAGATTTGGAGGCGTACCACTTATTGTAAAGGTTTACGATGTGAACGATAGGAATTTTAATGAAAAAAGAGCCACCTGGCTGGAGACCAAAGATTTTATATTAGCAGATATTGCTGAAGCTTTAAAAACCTTGCCGGCGGTTTATCCTAACGATCCTGATAAAGGGCGCGCAACAGCAGGAGCGGCACTGGCCTTAAAATCGAGACTGTTATTATACGCTGCAAGTCCGTATTTTAATAAAAGCAATGACAGGAAACTGTGGGAAGATGCTAAACTGGCTGCAAAAGCAGTGATTGATTATACAGGTGTTAAATATGCTCTGTATGGCAATGCGGCCAATGGTACCTACAATAAAACCTTTCTTGATTTCTTTAATCCGGAGATTATTTTTGGGAGGGTATATAGTGGTTTGGTAAAAGCGGACAGATATAATACCGTAAGCAGAGATTTAAGTCCGAATGGTTATAATGGTTACAGCGCATATAATGTGGTGCAACAAATGGTGGATGATTTTGAGATGGCTGATGGTACAAAGTTTAGCTGGAGTAATCCGGAGCAGGCAAAAAATCCATATTTGAACAGAGAGCCCCGGTTTTATGCAACTATTTTGGCCAATAACCAGCAATTCAAAGGAAGGCTTACAGGTTTTTTTGAAGGAGGTGATGATTCTCCGCAAAGTCCTTATTCGCCATGGAATGCTTCTAAAACAAGGTATTGCGTAAGGAAAATGGTTGACGAAACCCATGATTGGAATGTTCAGGATTATGATGCTACACAATGGGCAGTTTTCAGATTGTCGGAAATTTACCTAAACTATGCAGAGGCTTGCTCGGCGTTGGGCGRGGATGGAGAGGCACTGACTTATCTGAACAAAATAAGAACAGAAAAGGCAGGTTTGCCAGTGGTTAGTGGTGCAGGAACAGCATTGATGGAGAAAATAAGACATGAGCGCAGGATTGAATTGTGTTTTGAAGGACATCGTTATTTTGACATTAGAAGGTGGGGAATTGCAGAGATAGGTTCGGAAGATGCGAAGGGTGTAATTATCAGAAAGCAGAGCAACGGTACGTTTACCTATGAGGTGATGACGGTTCAGGAACGTACGTGGGTGCCGAGTTTTTACTATTACCCGATACCGAGAACGGAGATACAGAAAAATCCGGCAATAGTGCAGAACCCGAATTACAATTAGATTTGATGCATCTTCATCATTCTGAAATAAATTCAGGATGATGATTGAGTTAGCAGGATGACGATAACATAAACGAATGTGCAAACACCATTTTTAATGCCAAAAAAACCAATTTTAATATGAAATATTTCCCTATAAAAAGTTTATTATTTTTCCTGTTTCTGCTGTATAGCGTTACTGATGTAAACGGCCAGAACCTCCGATGGCATTTGGTGAAAAACGGCGGTATAGAATGGGCCGTGAAAAAAGGTGCTGCCCATACCGATCAGATTGAAATGAGCGGGAAACAGATCTCGGCAATAATTACTTATGGTGTAAATGATAAAGGTAATTTCATATTAAAAAGGAAATTGGTGTTTCCTATGCTCCGCATTATTCCTAATGATACACGAGGAAGCCTGATCAGGGATTTTGATCAGGTTATACCGCCAGCATCCATAAATGGGAAAGCCATAGAAGAACAGCCTGATGTCATTTCATTTAATGGCTCTATAAAAGTCAAATCGGCAATTGGAACGGTAAATATATCGCACGGACTTTTCCCATCGGTTGATAAGCCTGCATTTATTGAGCAACTTACCTTTAAGAACAAGGGAACAAAACCTGTTGAGATTACGATTCCAGAATTAGATAGAACAGATAGTACAAAGAAAAATGAAGGAGTTTATGGAACTTATCTGTTAAATACTAAAATCTACGGATCAGGTAAGTTTACCTTAAACCCGGGCGAAGAGCAGGCGTACGCCATTGTATATTCAGCCAGAAAAACCACCGACCAGGCCTATGAATTCTCTTCTGAATACGAATTGGTAAAACGTAAAAACTTCATAGYTGAGATAACAAAGGAACTGGTTTTGAAAACTCCTGATGATACTCTGAACCAGATGTTCTCGTTTGCAAAGATCAGGGCTTCGGAAAGTATCTTTGATACTAAGGGGGGGCTGATGCACAGTCCGGGTGGAGGATCTTATTACGCAGGAATCTGGGCAAATGACCAGGCCGAATACATGAACCCGCTTTTTCCTTTTTTAGGTAATGCTGCGGGAAACGAAAGTGGTATGAACAGCTTTCGGATGTTTGCGAAATACATGAACGATGCATACAAACCAATTCCGAGTTCCATTATAGCAGAGGGAGCAGGAATGTGGAATGGGGCGGGCGACCGCGGAGATATGGCTATGATTGCCTATGGTGCATCAAGATTTGCGCTAGCTTATGCGGATACTGCTGAAGCCCGGAAATTGTGGCCGCTAATAGAATGGTGCCTTGAATTTTCGAGAAGGAAGAAAAGTGCTGACGGGGTAATTGCGTCAGACTCTGATGAGTTGGAGGGCAGGTTTCCGGCAGGAAAAATAAACTTGTCAACCAATACTCTTGCTTACGGGGCGTTGACCAGCGCTTCGGATCTTGCCGCTACGTTGGGCGATAAAACGGTATCAGAAAAATTAGCTAAGGAAGCTGCAGAATTGAGAACTGCAATTGAAAAGTATTTTGGCGCAAAAGTACAGGGATATAACACCTATCGCTATTTCGATGGAAATGATAAGTTAAGATCATGGATAGGTATGCCACTGGTAATGGGGATATATGATAGGAAAGCCGAAACTGCAAAGGCGCTTTTATCAAACCATTTGTGGACAAAAGATGGGATGCTGACTGAGTCAGGATCGAAGACTTTTTGGGACCGCTCGCTTTTATATGCCGTTCGCGGATTGTTTAATGCAGGTATTACCGATACTACACTTAAATACCTGAAATACTATACCTCCGAGCGTTTGCTTGGTGAGCATGTGCCTTATGCCGTAGAGGCCTGGCCAGAGGGAGACCAACGCCATTTAGCAGCAGAGAGTGGTTTGTATTGCAGGGCGATAACAGAAGGGTTGTTTGGGATGCAGCCAAAAAGCTTTAGGTCGTTTTTGCTGCAGCCTTATCTTCCTACAGGTTGGAAAGAGATGTCGCTAAATCACATAAAGGCTTTTAACAAAGACTTTAATATTACGGTTGTAAGAGCTGGTCAGAAACTAAAAATTATTATAGAACAGGCCGGTAGTAAAAACCAGGAAATTAACTGGGACGGACGAAAGGCAGTAGAAATAAACTTATATTAAACACATGAAAAGAAACCTTTTTCTATACTTATTGCTTTGCCTTTGCTGCGGTGCATATGCCCAGAATGGCGGAGTAACTTTTAAATCATCAGATGCTGCCTTGCAAACTGCATTTGCCAGGGCTAAAGAAATGGCTTTAAGCTACAAAGGAAAACCGGGCGATCCGGTTGGCCCATGGTACGAATCGGCATTGCCACCCAGGGCAGCATTTTGCATGCGTGATGTATCCCACCAGAGCATTGGCGGAGAGATTCTGGGGTTAAATAAGGAGAACAAAAATATGCTCAGGCTATTTGTGAACAATATATCTGATGCTAAAGACTGGTGTTCTTACTGGGAAATTAATCATTTGGGAAAACCAGCAGTAGAGGATTACCGCAATGATAAAGAGTTCTGGTATAACCTGAATGCCAACTTTGATGTATTGACAACCAACTGGAAATTGTATTTGTGGACGGGTGATGAAGAATACATTAAAGGAGCAGCTTTTGAAAATTTTCATAAAAAATCTGTTACCTCATTTATAGATAGGTGGGTGTTGCAGGCTGATTCATTGTTGAGCAGACCGACCCATCCAAATGCACCGGTACCTTTTAACAATGAAGATTCTTTTCATCGTTGTCGTGGTTTACCTTCTTATTCTGAAGGTGTGCCTAACATTAAAATGGGAGTGGATCTGGTAGGGGCGATATACCGAGGACTGATGTCTTATGCTTCTATACTTGATGTGAAAGGTAAAAGGGAGGAGGCCAAATTGTACAGGGAAAAAGCTGCAGCTTATCAGAAAAGTATTGATGATCTGTGGTGGAACGAATCTGCTTCACTTTATAATACTTATTACTCGACCGATCATAAGTTTGGGATGGAAGAGGGAGCAACCTTTTTGCTGTGGTTTGATGCATTGAAAGAAGGCGACAGAAAAGAAAAGACGATACAGCACTTATTGTCGAGAGATTGGAATGTAGAAAACCTGTCATACTTTCCATTGATCATGTATCAGAATGGGCAAGCGGATAAAGCTTACAATTACATGCTGCATTTGACCAATCCTGAAACGAAAAGAAGGGAGTATCCAGAGGTATCTTATGGTGTGATTAAAGGTTTTGTAGAAGGATTAATGGGGTTAGAGGCTGATGCGTGTTCCAGTCAATTAACTACGCTATACCGCGGAAAAAGCGATGTGACTTCGGAACTGAAGGATGTTCCGGTATTAAAAACCCTGATCACGGTAAGGCATGAAGGGAATAAAAAATCTGTGTTGACAAATGCTGGAAAAAAGAAAATACTATGGCAGCCTAAGTTTTTGAACGACAAAGGAGAGGTAGTTGTTAAAGCAGCGGTTTGGGTAAAAGCAGGAGGGACTTTAGCGGTAAGCAGAAGTTAGTCTTCTGGATTTAATGGCTCCCACAATTCGATTTTGTTGCCTTCAGGATCATAAACCCAGGCGAATTTGCCATAGCTTTCGTTCTGGGTTTTCTCATCGATTTTGACACCTTCTTCTCTAAGTAACGCAAGCAACTCATCCAGATTGTTTACGCGGAAGTTGAGCATGAACTGTTGCTGATCGTTGCCGAAATAATCTGTGTTTTGGGCAAAAGGAGAAAACACGGTAGGGCCTGCTTCCTGATCCCAGATGTACCCGGTTTTCATGGAGTTGATGCCAAAGTGTTTTTCATACCAATCTGCAAGTGCTTCCTGGTTTTTAGAGCGGAAGAAAATACCGCCAATGCCTGATATACGTGATGCCATAATTTTGAAGTTAGTAGATATAAATGTAATAATAGATATTGAAAGTATGCGTGAAATGTGAGAAAGGGTAAGGGTGGTACTTTTGGCGTAAATGCCCC
The DNA here is from genome assembly GCF_056397585.1 of Pedobacter sp. 05L430. Lineage (NCBI taxonomy): Bacteria > Pseudomonadati > Bacteroidota > Sphingobacteriia > Sphingobacteriales > Sphingobacteriaceae > Pedobacter > Pedobacter sp. 05L430. The sequence continues at coordinate 6,700 of NZ_JBFTNT010000157.1, forward strand.
TTTATTTTGTCCGGCTTGCCCTTGAAGAGAGTGGTGGATTCTTGTTATCTTTAATTTATGAGAAAGGTAATCTATGGTATTAATCTGAGCGCGGATGGTTGTTGCGATCATACCAAATTCGGTGGCGGAGGAGAAACCCATGAGTATTTTACGGACCTCATGCGGGACGTTGACCTCATTATTTATGGGCGCAAGACCTATGAGCTGATGGTTCCTTATTGGCCTGATGTGGCAAAGAAACAGTCGGAAACGAAAGTAGTGAATGAATTTGCACAAACATTTGATGCCATTGATAAGGTTGTTTTTTCCCGAACATTAGATAAGGTTGAAGGAAATACGAAGCTTATTCGTTCAAATCTGGGAGACGAAGTTCTAAAACTGAAACAGGAGTCAGGCAAAAATATTTCAATTGGGGGTGTAAGTTTGCCTTCGGAATTGATAGCACTTGGTTTGGTTGATGAGTTTTATTTCCTGGTTCATCCTACTATTGTTGGTGAAGGAAGGAGATTGTTCGATGATACCGGTTTTGATCTGCAGCAGCGTTTAAAACTAGCGGACTCGAGAGTGCTTGACTCGGGATGCGTATCGCTTCATTATCTGAAACGATAATGTAACAGAGGCAATAAAAACATTTTTAAAGCAGCCTGTCCTCTCTCCCTGCAGTTCGAGAGGACGGAAAAATTCGAGAGGACGTAATTCTCAAGCCTGGAAGCCAAGCGACACTAATTGGTAACGCCATTAACGTCAAAAAAGTAGACGCCCATAGTACTATACTCTGGAAAAATGGCGAGTTCAGTTTTTAATACCGAAGAAATGGGAGCAATAATGCGTAAAGTAGCGTGCTGGTACAACGTAGAAGTAATTTTTAATAATCCCTTCGGAAATTATACCACTGCTAATAAGAATATAGGTACTTTTGCCCCCAGAACAAAACGAGTAAAATGAATATCGCAATTAATGGTTTTGGTAGGATCGGACGCATCTTTCTGCGTACTGCTATCGAAAAAAACATCAACGTTGTTGCCATCAATGATCTGGGAGATCCGGCTACTTTAGCCCACCTTTTTAAATATGATACCGTACACAGAGGTTTTAAGGGTACTGTAAAATTTGAAAATGACAGCTTGATCATTAATGGAAAGAAGATTCTTGTTTATGCTGAGCCTAATCCTGAAAAACTGCCATGGGTTGATCTGGGTATTGACCTTGTATTGGAGTCGACAGGAAAGTTTGCCAGCAAGGCAGGTGCTGATCTTCATTTGAAAGCAGGAGCTAAACAGGTACTGATATCGGCTCCATGTGGTGACAAGGGTGTGCAAATGGTAGTGCTTGGTGTAAATGATGCGGAGGTAGACTTGAAATCGGAAGTGCTTTCGAACGCTTCGTGTACCACAAACAACGTGGCGCCAATGGTTAAGATACTGGACGACAACTGGGGTATTCTGGATGGTTACATCACCACTGTTCATTCTATGACAGGCGACCAGAACTTGCACGATGCACCACATAAAGATTTACGCAGGGCAAGAGCTGCATCGGCATCTATAATACCTACCAGTACAGGGGCAGCAAAAGCGATTACTCATATATTTCCCCATCTGGATGGTAAGCTGGGTGGTGCCGGCATCAGGGTACCGGTATTAAATGGTTCTTTAACCGATTTTACCTGTATCCTTAAAAAGGAAACTACCATAGAAGAGATTAATGCTGCTTTTAGAAAGGCTTCGGAAAATGAGATGAGCGAAATACTGGAATATACAGAAGACCCGATTGTTTCCGTTGATATTTTAGACAATCCGCATTCATGCATCTTTGATAGTCAGCTTACTTCTATAGTGGGCGACCTGGTAAAGGTGGTGGGCTGGTATGATAATGAATCAGGCTACTCTGCGCGTTTGGTAGATGTGGTGCAAAAAATTATAAAGAATAATGGGTAATGCTTCTTATATTTGGCGCGTCGCCAGTTCGGCATATTTGACAGCTTAAATTTAGAACCAACCATTACAAAACAATAATTTTAAAAAATGAGAACAATAGATCAATGCAACTTTGCAGATAAGAAAGCTTTAGTCAGAGTTGACTTTAACGTCCCTTTGGATAAAGATTTTAATATTACTGATGATAAAAGAATGCGTGCAGCGCTACCTACAATCAATAAAATTTTAAATGATGGCGGTAGTGTTATTCTAATGTCTCACCTTGGCAGACCAAAAGATGGTCCGGATGATAAAAATTCTTTGAAACACATTTTAGGTGACCTTTCGAGAATGCTGGATCTTGAGGTGAAGTTTGCTAATGATTGTATTGGTGCTGAAGCCGTAGAAAAGGCTAAAAACCTAGTTCCGGGACAAGTTCTTTTATTAGAGAACCTGCGTTTTTATAAAGAAGAAGAAAAAGGTGATAAAGCCTTTGCTGAAAAGTTATCGAAACTTGGAAATGTATATGTAAACGACGCTTTTGGTACTGCGCACCGTGCACATGCATCAACTGCTATTGTTGCTGAGTTTTTTCCTAACGCAAAATATTTCGGTTATTTAATGGCTGAAGAATTGAAAAATGCTGAAAAAGTAAATCATGGTGCTGTTAGACCTTTTACCG
>NZ_JBFTNT010000158.1:0-11551 GCF_056397585.1 Pedobacter sp. 05L430
GTCGCAGAACTCACTTCGTTATTCATGGGATCGCGAAAAAATTGATATTAAACTAAAAATAATTATAGCTCAGATTCATCAGAATTGTGTTAAATATGGCAAAGAAGAAGATGGCTATGTAAATTATGGTAAAGGAGCAAATATAGCAGGTTTCGTTAAGGTTGCTGATGCAATGATAGCGCAAGGCATTGTATAATACACTGAGCCAATAAAAAAGCCTCTTTACATTTAGTAAAGAGGCTTTGTACTCAGAGCGGGAATCGAACCCGCACGACTTTTAAGGTCACAGGATTTTAAGTCCTGCGTGTCTACCAGTTCCACCATCTGAGCAGGTGAATAACCTTTTAAAATGAAATGCCTTCTACTGAAGGCATTTTGAGCGAAAGACGAGATTCGAACTCGCGACCCCGACCTTGGCAAGGTCGTGCTCTACCAACTGAGCTACTTTCGCGTTGGTATTGTTGTTTTATTGTACTCAGAGCGGGAATCGAACCCGCACGACTTTTAAGGTCACAGGATTTTAAGTCCTGCGTGTCTACCAGTTCCACCATCTGAGCATAGTCTTATTTCAATATCTGTTGAAATGATGACTGTTTACTTAAAAACCTGTAAAGGTTTTTAGAGCGAAAGACGAGATTCGAACTCGCGACCCCGACCTTGGCAAGGTCGTGCTCTACCAACTGAGCTACTTTCGCATTGGTTTCATTAAATCATTATCCAATGATTCCCTTTTTAAAACAATAATTAATAACCTTGTTTCCGTTTGGGATTGCAAATATAAATACTTTTGTATTACCGTCAAGTTATTTTTTATAAAAAATGCTGCGGTTAAGCTAAGCCATTGGTCTTTAGTACTTCCGAGATTAAATCGCTTTCAAAACCCTTCCCCATTAAGTAAGAAGTAAGCTTATATTTCCTCTTGTAATCGTCTTTTTCTTTAATGGAGGGTAACTTTTTATTCGCTAAAACGAGTATAGTTTCTAAATACTCATCATAATCTATTGTTTTCAGCGCGTTCAAAATCATCTTTTCAGTTACCCCTTTCAATTTAAGGCCCTGTTTGATTTTCATCTTTCCCCATTTCTTTATCTTAAATTTACCAGAAACGTAAGCCATCGTAAAGCGCTCCTCGTTCAAAAAGTTTGTCTGTATAAGTTCGGAAATAATTTCTTCAACCTCATTTTTCCAAAGCCCCCATTCATAAAGTTTGTTTCTGATTTCCTGCTGAGATCTTTCCTGATAAGCACAGTAGTGCTCAGCTTTTGCCAAAGCCGCTTTCTTATCTAACTTTACGGTTTGTTTTTTTGATGAATCGAGCATTTACAATATTACAAAATGTGCTTGTCATTAGTGTGATTTATGTTTAAACAAGAATTTCTTATTTAAGTGCGGTGTTTTTATCAAAATCTTCATTGGGCTGGGTTTTAATGTCTTGTAAATGAGTAAAAAGCGCTAATTATCTCAAACATTTTGTTTGTTTTAGGGTTTTTTTATTAAATTATTGCTGAAAAGGCGTATTTTAGCTTCGTTCGGATGTCATTTAGTTAACTCTCCTTCTATGGAACCAAAAAAAATATTGAAAGTCGGATTAGATTCTGCAGCGCCATTTCCTATGCATTCAGATTACAATTCTGAAAATTTTGAAGGTTTCGAAGTCGACTTAATGAAAGCCATAACCGAACATCTTGATCTGGAGGTAGAGTACGAAGTTTCATTATGGGCAACCATTCTCGAAAAGCTGTTTAAAGGGGAGCTGGATCTCATCTGCTCTGCAGTAACGGTTACACCCTCGCGGAGGCATATCCTTGAATTCAGTAATCCCTATCTGCATTTTAGATTATGTGCTGTAGTTAATAATGATGATGACATAAAGGACATAAATGACCTTAGAAATAAAACAATCGGTATCAGAGAAGCAACCGAGGCAGAGCGATATGTTCATGTTAATTTCCCGGGCAACAATATGGTACATGCCGAAACAAACAAAGAATTATACAGAAAGTTACAAGCAGGAAAAATAGACCTGCTTATCGATGATTCACCAATTGCAGGCGGGTTTTTACAAAAAAACAAAAAACTAAAAGTAGGGATGTATCTGCCTAAAACAGATTCTCAATATGCGATTGCCATGAAAAAAGGGGATACTCAGCTTCGTGATCAGTTTAACGAAGTTCTGGGTCTTTTAAAGGAGAATGGAACCTATCAGACGATTTATAAGAAATGGTTCACTGATATTCAGTTTTAGAAAAGCTCATATAAAGACCATACTTTTAGAACGAGCTCTCATTCATTTCTTTAAAAAAGTTTAATTTTGAGGCATGAGCAATCCCAATTATTCCATTTCTCTTATTGCCGGCATTTTAAGTGCAAAATCATACATAGCCAATGATCAGGCTATAATTACCAAATTGGTAATTGATAGCCGAAGCGTAATTGATCCGGATGAGTCTTTATTTTTTGCTTTGAATGCAAAAAGAAATGGGCATGAGTACCTTAAAGATGCTTATGCAAATGGAATTAAGAATTTTGTAATCAGTGATGAGGATTACATTGGTAGTTTTCCTGATGCTAATGTCCTGTTGGTTGCTGATGTATTAGTTGCGCTTCAAACTTTAGCAAAATACAACCGTGAACATCATACACTAAAAACAATTGCGATTACCGGAAGCAATGGTAAAACTATAGTTAAAGAGTGGTTGTATCAATTGCTTGCAGCTGATTTTAATATAGTTCGAAGTCCGAAAAGTTTTAATTCTCAAATTGGTGTGCCTCTTTCTGTATGGGAAATTGAAGAGAACCATACCATGGGGATATTTGAAGCAGGTATCTCCAAATCTGGTGAAATGGATAGCCTTGCCGAAATTATACAACCAACAATAGGTATTTTAACCAATATTGGTGAAGCACATGCAGAAGGTTTTTCTTCCGTTAAAGAAAAGCTGCTCGAAAAGTTAAAGCTCTTTAAAAATGCTGAGTTGTTTATTTATTCTCCGGAATATACTGAGGGATTAAGTTTAGATGATTTACCAGGCAAATCAAAATTCTCCTGGAGCTTTAAACAAAAAGCAGATCTACAGATTTTATTTATAGAGCCAATAGATGGCAGGAATTATATAAGAGCGAAGTTTAAAGGCGAAGAAATAGAGTGCTTAATTCCGTTCAGCGACAAAGCTTCTCTTGAGAATGGTGTTATTTGCTGGGCCACCTTGCTTGCATTGAATTACACACCTCAGCAAACAGATGCTTTGTTAGAAAAGCTGACACTTGTTAGCATGCGTTTGGAACTGAAAAATGGAATCAATCAATGTTCAGTTATTGATGATTCTTATAGTGCCGATATTTCCTCATTGGCCATTGCACTTGATTTTTTAAACCTGCAGAACCAGCACCCTAAAAAGACTCTTATACTTTCTGATTTGTATGAGACGGGGAAAAGTGATGAGGACCTGTATGCAGAGATATCCGCCCTGCTTAAGCAAAAGAATGTAAACAGGCTGATAGGGGTTGGACCCCATATTTCTGCCGCTGCAAAGCTATTTGATATGGAAACTTCCTTTTTTGATAGCACATTAGCTTTTATCGAGAACTTTCCATCTCTTCATTTTAGTAACGAAACTATTTTAGTTAAAGGAGCCCGCAGGTTCGAGTTTGCCCGGATCAGTAAACTGATTACCCAAAAGATACACGATACGGTTCTGGAGATCGATTTAAATGCGTTGGCAGGCAATCTGCAGTTCTATAGAAATAAAGTAAAACCTGGCGTTAAAGTTATGGCAATGGTAAAAGCTTTTTCTTATGGTAGTGGTAGTTTTGAAATTGCCAACCTGTTACAATACCATAAGGTTGATTATCTGGCTGTAGCTTATACAGATGAGGGAGTGGCGCTTAGAAAAGGAGGTATTTCTATGCCTATTATGGTAATGAGTCCTGAACCTTCTGCTTTCGACGCTATAGTTAAGCACAAGCTGGAACCTGAAATTTATAATCTGGATATTCTAAAAAGCTTTATCAGTTTTCTAAGTGAAAATGTGAAAAATTATCCCGTCCACCTCAAAATAGAAACAGGAATGCACAGGCTAGGTTTTGAAGAACCGGAATTGGCAGATCTTTTACAACAATTAAATGAAACCGAGAAAGTAAAAGTGATTTCTGTATTTTCTCATCTGGTTGGAAGCGATGACCCCCAACATGATGAATTTACGGCACATCAATTGGAAAGATTTACGGCCGCGGCAGATAAGATTAAGGATGGAATAGGCTACTCATTTATCAGGCATATTTCTAATACATCAGGGATTTCCCGTCACCCCGAGGCCCAATTGGACATGGTTAGACTTGGAATTGGACTGTATGGTTTTGACGGAGGGTTATTTCATAATAAAGGGCTCCAAACTGTAGCAGTTTTAAAAACTACAGTAACTCAGGTAAAGCCTATAAAACCTAATGAAACGGTTGGTTATAGCAGAAGGGGTGCTCTGCCCAATGGAGGCATGATCGCAACCGTTAAAATTGGTTATGCCGATGGATATAACCGTAAATTTGGAAATGGCGTTGGTAAAATGCTGATTAACGGTCAGCTTGTACCTACTGTTGGTGTGATATGCATGGATATGTGCATGTTGGATGTAACTGGTTTAGACGTGAAAACGGGCGATGAGGTGATCGTTTTTAATGGAAAGCTTACCATCTCTGAGTTAGCAAAACAAATAGATACCATACCCTACGAAATATTAACAAATGTATCTCAAAGGGTAAAACGAGTGTATTTTTATGAGTAGTTTTATCTAAGTTTGCATCATGAATAGAATTGGTAGGGCGTTGTTAAATTACCTTATTAAAGGGTTGTTGATTGTGCTGCCTATTGCACTAAGTATTTTTATTGTGATTTGGGCTGTTACTACGGTAGACAGCTGGTTAAATGTAAACAATATTCTCGGAGTAGATCCAAGAACCGGGGCAAGCAGAAATATTCCCGGACTAGGCTTAGCATTGGTAATTTCCATTATCCTGGCTGCAGGAATTTTTGTAACTAACTTTGTTACTGAACCAATGTACAACTGGTTTCAAAAAGCTTTAGACAGGCTTCCTGTGGTAAAGTTTATTTACTCATCTATTAAAGATCTTACTGAAGCATTTGTAGGCGATGAGAAGAAGTTTAATCACCCGGTGCTTGTAGAGGTTGAAGGAGATTTAAAGAGGATAGGCTTTCTTACTCAGGCTGATCTTAAATCAATAGGACTTCCTGGAGAGGCAATTGTTTATTTCCCATTTTCGTACTCTTTTGCCGGTCAGGTTTACGTTGTTAAAAACGAAAAGATTAAGTCGTTAAATATGAGTGCTGCGGATGCCATGAAGTTGGTTGTATCTGGCKGAGTTAGCCATTTCTAAAATAATATGATCAAAATTTATCATAATAATAGATGTAGTAAAAGCAGGTGTGCGTTAACTATTTTGGAAGATAGCGGAAAGGAATTTGAAGTGGTCAATTACCTGGAAACCGTTCCTACTGTTGAAGAATTGCAGACTATTGTCGGTAAATTAGGAATTGCTCCTCCTGAGCTCGTGCGTAAATCAGAAGCTCTTTATAAGGAGAATTATAAAGGGAAAGATCTTTCTGATGACGAATGGATCGCAGCAATGGTTGAAAATCCAATATTGATAGAACGTCCGATATTAGTTTCTGATGATCTCGCCGTTATAGCAAGACCATCAGAAAAAATTTATGACTTTCTTCAACAGCCTGTCTAGAAATTCGGTTTTAGAACATACTTCTCATAGAATCTGAAAATATGCTCGGTAGCCTCTTCGGCCGTATCAACTAGTCTGAATAGGTTTAAATCCTCTGCATGAATGTTATGCTCCTTGTTTAGCATAGTGCTGGTTATCCAGTCCACTAATCCACTCCAATAATCCTTACCTATAAGCACAATAGGAAATCTTGCAATTTTACCTGTTTGTATAAGTGTTATTGCTTCAAAAAGCTCATCCATGGTACCCATACCGCCGGGTAAAACAATAAAGCCTTGCGAGTATTTCATGAACATTACCTTTCTTACAAAGAAATAATCAAATTCAAGGAGCTTGTTATGGTCAATGTACTTATTGTGGAATTGTTCAAAAGGCAATTCTATATTTAGACCAACTGACTTGCCACCATTTGTATGTGCACCTTTATTCCCTGCTTCCATGATACCGGGTCCGCCGCCAGTAACAACTCCGTAGCCACGGTCTGTTAGCAGTTTGCCACACTCAACAGCTATTTGGTAATACTTATTTGTTTCAGCAGTTCTTGCCGATCCAAAAATGGTTACGCATGGGCCTATTTTTGCCAACTTTTCAAAACCGTCAACAAATTCGGCCATTATTTTAAAAATCTGCCAGGAGTCGGTAACTTTTATTTCCTGCCAGTTCTTGTTCTCAAATGCGCTTCTTATTTTCTCTTCACTTGTCATTCTAATAGGTATTATAATATTTAAAATTTGGTCTGGGTTGTAGTTTGTTTCCCAGTTATCCAAAGAAGTATAAACGTAATCAGGCCATTTAATATGATAAGCTCAAAACCCAGGGCGTAATTAAACCAGTTTAAAGAATTTATATCTATTATATAGCATAGTATTGRCGAGACGATACAGATATAAGGTACAAGCTTATCTGTTACAGCTTTTTTAGTCAGCATACCAAAACCGAATAATCCTACCAATGGACCATAAGTATATCCGGCTGCTTTGAATATCGCGTTCACAACAGAATCGTCATTAATGAGTTTAAAAACCATGATCACAAGAACCATTAATATTGAAAAGCCAACATGCACATAATGTCTTTTACTTACCAGTTTTGGGTCGTTTTGATCAGCCTTTTTATCGAAATGTAAGAAATCTACGCAAAATGAAGTGGTTAAAGCAGTCAATGCCGAGTCCGTTGTCGCAAATGTTGCAGCGGTTAATCCGAGCATGAAAATAATGCCGGGAATAACATTCAGGTAATTTAACGCAATTTCAGGGTAAAGGTGATCTGGCGTTTTTAATGCAGCCACATCAATTCCATTTTTTGCTGCAAATAGGTACAATAAAGCGCCTACACTTAAAAAGAAGATGTTCATTACAACAAAAACCGCAGTAAAGGTGAACATGTTTTTTTGCGCTTCACCTATTGTTTTCATGCTCAGGTTCTTTTGCATTAAGTCCTGATCAAGCCCAGTCATGGCAATGGTTACAAAAATACCCCCAAGGAATTGTTTAATAAAGTGCGTTTTACTGCCCATAAAATCTTCCCAAAAGAAGATTTTTGAATAGCTGCTGTTTTTTACCGCTTCAAAAGTGCCGGCAATATCCAGGTTTAAAGACCTTGCAATAAAAATGATAGATAGCACCACAGACAGGAGTAAGAATACGGTTTGTAAGGTATCGGTAATGATAATGGTTTTTAATCCTCCCTTATGGGTATAAAGCCAGATAAGCACCAGACAGATAACGATGGTGAGCCAAAAAGGGACATTCCAGGCATCGAATATGAATTTTTGCAATACGATAGCAACAAGGTAGAGTCTGAAAGATGAGCCAATAGTACGCGAAACTAAGAAGATAACAGCACCACTCTTATAACTCCAAAAGCCTAAACGCCTTTCAAGATAGGTATATATAGAAATGATGTTTAACCTATAATATAAAGGCAATAGTACCGTGGCGATAATGACAAAACCGACAGCATTACCCAGTATAAACTGGAAATAGCCAAACTCGCTTTTACCTACCGCTCCGGGTACGGAAATGAAAGTAACGCCGGAAAGAGCCGTTCCAATCATTCCAAACGCTACCAGGTACCATTTTGAATTTCTGTTTGCTATAAAAAATGAAGCGTTGTCGGAGTTGTTTCGGGATGTAAAATAGGATACACCTATTAGCAGTGCAAAGTAACCGAGCAGAAAAGACAAAAGTATAATTGGACTCATTTTTTATGATTAGTTAAGATTCTAAATGTAAGAAACCCTCATGAGTTTCTACTTATAAAAATTAAATATCAGGAGATAAATATAAATTTACATTCACAATTTATCTAAGTTTGTAAGATGAACTTTTCTTCTAAATTGCTTGAGGACGCTGTTAACGAATTTTCGAAGTTACCTGGCGTTGGACAAAAGACAGCTTTAAGGTTGGTTCTGCATTTATTAAATAAAGAGCAGGAGGAAGTGGAGCATTTTGGAAATGCAATTGTAAGGCTTAGAAAAGAAATTAAGCACTGCGGCATTTGTCATAATATTTCTGATAACCATATTTGCGAAATATGCTCAGCACCTAAGCGCGAAAAGGAAGTGATTTGTGTAGTAGAAGATACCAGAGATGTTATGGCTGTGGAAAACACTTCTCAATATTTTGGCGTTTATCATGTGCTTGGCGGTTTAATATCTCCAATGGATGGAGTAGGACCATCTGATCTGTTTATTGATTCATTGGTACAGCGGGTCGCTACAACTCCCGTAAAAGAAATAATACTGGCACTTAGCGCCACAATGGAAGGTGATACTACACTCTTTTATTTGTATAAACGGCTTAAAGATTTTCAAATACCAATTACCACGATTGCCAGAGGAATTGCCTTTGGAGGTGAGTTGGAGTATGCTGATGAGATCACACTGGGAAGGTCTATTATTACCAGAGTACCTTATGAAAACTCATTAATTAAATAATTAGAATGGATTTTAAGAATAAAGTAGTCATAATTACGGGTGCATCATCTGGTATTGGAAAAGCATGTGCTGAAGAGTTTGCTAAACGCGGTGCTAGCCTGGTTCTTGGTGCCAGACAATATGTTACACTTTGCGAAATTACCGCCGATCTGGAGGCAAGATATGGCATAAGAGCTATTGCAGTTCAGGTAGATGTGAGTAAAGAAGAAGAATGTGAAGTGCTTGTTAAGCAGGCCTTAGTCACTTTCAGTAAGATAGATATATTAATTAATAATGCGGGCTTATCTATGCGTGCATTGTTCAATGATCTGGACTTGTCTGTATTGAAAAACCTGATGGATGTGAATTTCTGGGGTACGGTTTATTGCACTAAATATGCGCTGCCCGAGATTTTAAAAACACAAGGCAGTGTAATAGGGGTATCATCAATCGCGGGGTATCGTGGTTTGCCTGGTCGTACCGGTTATTCTGCTTCCAAGTTTGCCATGAATGGTTTTATGGAGTCACTGCGGACCGAATTACTTAAAACCGGTGTTCATGTGATGGTAGCCTGCCCTGGTTTTACGGCTTCTAATATTCGGGTTACAGCATTGGCTCGCCCTGCAAAGAAGTAATAAATTTTATTTTTTTTGATAAAAGATTTGCTGCTTTGCAAAAACAATTCCATATTTGCTTTAATGATACTTACAAACGGACTTAACAACTGGTGGTGGCACAACGCAATAGCGTAGTGTAACCCCGTTTTGAACGTTTTATTTTATATAAAAATATTTTGAGGGTTGCTTAAGGCAACCTTTTTTGTTTTACGACATTTTGAAAAACTTCTTTAAGAAGAAAATAACATGAAGAAAATACTTAACCACCTATTTGAAAACAAAACCTTCAGTAGAGCAGAGGCACAAAAGATACTTACTTCTATTGCCTTAGGCGAATTTAATACTTCGCAGATTGCCGCTTTTATTACGGCGTATGGGATGCGGAACATTACTGTTGCTGAGCTTCAAGGCTTTCGTGATGCTATGCTTGATCTTTGTGTGAAACTGAACTTTTCAGATTATGAGCTTGTAGATCTTTGTGGAACAGGAGGTGATGGTAAAGACACCTTTAACATATCTACACTTGCTTCTTTTGTTGTGGCTGGCGCAGGTCACAAAGTGGCTAAGCATGGTAACTATGGTGTGTCATCTGGCTGCGGTTCTTCAAATGTTATGGAGTACCTGGGTTATACATTTACTAACGAACAGGATATTTTAAAACGCAGTTTAGATACMGCAGGGATMTGYTTTWTMCATGCCCCGTTGTTTAATCCGGCMATGAAAATTGTTGCGCCTATACGTAAAGAATTAGGAGTTAAAACCTTTTTTAACATGCTTGGACCAATGGTTAATCCAGCACAACCTAAAAATCAAATTGTAGGCGTGTTTAGTCTCGAACTAGCCAGGTTGTATGCTTATTTATATCAGGATACTGATAAAAACTATACGATACTGCACGCGGTGGACGGTTTTGATGAGGTTTCGCTGACTTGCGATTTTAAAACTTTTAGTAAAAATGGAGAATCGTTGGTAACCGTTGCTGATCTTGGGTTTGCACAGATTGATGAGCAGGAAATAAAAGGAGGGGATACGGTTGAATCATCAGCAAAGATTTTTATGAGTGTGCTTAATGATGAATGTACCGATGCTCAACGAAATGTTGTGCTTTGCAATGCTRCACTTGCTATTCAGACAATAGATAACACTAAATCTTTTGCGGATTGTTTTTATGAAGCAGAGGCTTCTTTAATGAGCAAGAATGCTTTGAATAGTTTTAAAAACTTAATATCAAGGTAATGGATAAGAGACTGAAAGTATGTGGAATGAAGGTGCCATCAAACATCGAAATGGTGGCAGACTTGCAGCCTGATTATATGGGATTTATTTTCTATAATGGCTCAAAAAGATTTATTGCGGATCTTTCAGCTCAGTTTGTTAAGGATCTGCCTTCTAATATCAAAAAAACAGGTGTTTTTGTAAATGAAGAGCTTAGAACAGTGGTTGAACGGGTTTTGGAATATGGACTATATGCTGTTCAATTACACGGAAACGAATCTGCTAATTATTGTAGCCAGCTAAAAGCATTATTAGATATAGAAGTAATAAAGGCGTTTGGAATTGATGAACAATTTGATTTTGAGCAGTTGGAAGCATATGCTGATTCAGTTGATTACTTTTTATTTGATACCCAGACTCCCGATCATGGAGGTTCAGGAAGGACTTTTAACTGGGAGTTGCTTCAAAAATATGTGTTAGATAAACCATACTTTTTAAGTGGGGGAATTGATTTGGAAAGTATTGATGAAATAAACAGAATAAAAGATGTGCGTTTTTATGCTATTGATATTAATAGCAAGTTTGAATTGGAGCCTGGGCTAAAGGATATAGATAAATTGATTGACTTTAAAAATATGTTGTCCTATTGAGTTTACTCAACCAAGGATTTAAGAACAAGACTATGAACTATTTTGTAAATGAAAAAGGATACTACGGAGATTTTGGCGGAGCTTATATTCCGGAAATGCTATATCCGAATGTAGAAGAATTACGACAGAATTATCTTAAAATTATTGAGGATAAAGACTTTCAGAAGGAATTTCATCAGTTACTTAAAGATTATGTCGGCAGGCCCTCGCCACTATATCTAGCTAAACGATTATCGCAAAAATATAACGCAAATATTTTTCTGAAACGTGAGGATCTGAATCATACGGGTGCACATAAGATCAATAACACCATTGGTCAAATATTGCTTGCAGAACGTTTAGGTAAGAAACGTATTATTGCCGAAACTGGTGCCGGACAACATGGTGTGGCTACTGCTACAGTG
>NZ_JBFTNT010000159.1:0-10534 GCF_056397585.1 Pedobacter sp. 05L430
TAGGAGACAAGATGTTATGAACTACACCTAAGTGGTTTTCTATTAGGCTATTAGATTTGTATTTATAACAGCTTAATCTTAGATTTAATAAACGTGTAGGTACGTTCTGTTTTTTTATGTACCATTGGAGATTAAAGGAGCGGGTGTTTGTTTTTATTTTAGAATACTAACTTAAAACTATAAACATGAATTTAATTGAAATGATAAAGAATGAAATAGGCAGTGATGCGATTTCTTCTTTAAGTCAGAAAGCTGGCGTAACCGAAGATCAGGTTCAAACAGGGTTTTCAGCAGGTATCCCAGCTATTCTAGCGGGCATCCTGAAAAATGGAGCCAGCGGTGATACAGGCTTTCTAGGCAATATCTTATCCGGTGTTACCGGTTCCGGCAGTAACCCTGCAGATTTATTAAATGATGATCAGGATTCTTTATTGGAGAAAGGCAAATCTTTGCTTGGTGGCTTATTTGGTGGCGATACAGGAGCAGTAACGGATGCGGTTTCCTCTTCAAGTGGTTTAAGTGGTGCAAAAGCTACAGGTTTGCTGGCCATGATTGTTCCATTAATTACAGGTTATATTTCTAAGTTAATGGCCAGTAAAGGATGGAATATCTCCGATTTATTAGGTAAGATCTTTGAAAGCAAATCGGCTATCGCTGCTGCACTACCAAGTGGTTTAAGTGATTCTTTAGGTTTGGCTAGTATTAATATCCCAAAAGTTGATATTCCAAAGGTTGAGATTCCTGCTGATGTAAAAATACCAAAAACAAACTATGTTACTCCTATGGAACAGCCTAAAGCGGGTGGTAGCTTTTTAAAATGGTTAATACCGTTGCTTGTTATTTTGCTAGGTGCCTGGTGGATTATGGGTAAATCTGGATGCAACAAAACAGAAATGACCACTGTTACAGATTCTTTATCGGCCAATATTGATTCGGCAGGTGCCACAATGGATTCTGCTGCCGGAGCGGTGAAAGCGGGCGCGGATGCCGCGGTATCTACTGTTGCAGGTAAATTGAACGAGGCAGGAGATTTTGTTAAGGATCTGGGTGCTAAAATTAGCAAGAAATTGCCAGATGGTACTGAACTTAGCATTGCTGAGAATTCTGTAGAGAATAGCCTTATTTCATTTATTGAGGATAAGAATAAACCTGTTGATAAAACAACCTGGTTTACATTTGATAGGTTGTATTTTGAGACTGGAAAGAGTACGCTAAAAGCAGAATCTCAGGAGCAATTGAAAAATATAGCTGCCATTTTAAAAGCTTATCCAAATGTGCAGCTAAAAATGGGTGGTTATACTGATAATATAGGCGATGCCGCTGTAAATCAGAAGATATCTAATGAAAGAGCGAATACTGCAATGCAGGCGTTGATTAAACTAGGTGTAGATGCCAAGCGTTTATCTGCCGAAGGTTATGGTCAGGATCATCCGATAGCGAGCAATGATACTCCAGAAGGCAGGGCTCAAAATCGTCGAATTGATGTGCGTGTAACGCAAAAATAATTCGTCATCTCCTTTGATTAACCAAAGGAGATGTCGAAAAGCGGAGTGAGAAGGCTTTAATAAAAAGACCCGATTGAATTTTCAAGGGCACTGAAAAAGTGGCTCGAAAATAACCGAGAGAAATAAAATTATGAAATAATTGAATTTGACCCTCTCAGGGTCGGCTACAGAAAATTTTAACTAGAAAAACTTCTTACAACTTAATGAAAATGGGGCAATTCATGATTTATGAACACTGCTCATGAATATCGATTAGAATTCCTAAATTCTTCTCGTCATAAATGCTTATGCCGACTATTTTTGTTGATAGCTTTTCAAGCTTTCCTCTTTCTTTCGCGTAACCCATAATTGTTGCAATATACCAGTTCTGGTTCAGAATTATACTATAGGTGTTATTGTGAAAGATAATGTCGGCAATTTGACAATTGAATATCAAGAGTTTAGAATTCTCTTTTTATCTTTGAACCCTAATACTTTACCAATGAGAACCGCTAAATTACTAACCCTCAATATACTGTTGCTTTTTAGTTTATTAATCACAGCAATAGTAAATCCTGTACCTGCATATGCTCAGGTAGTTGATAAAAGTGATCCTTCACCTTTAAAATTTCCAACTCCAAAAGGAATTGCCAATCTGCTTTTTTATTTACAGAGAGATCCTAACACCAACACAATCATCTGTGAGTTAAATGCAGATAAAAATGGAGAGGTAGACAGAAAAGAACCTATTCTAGTGTACTGGATTCGTTATGGGGATGAGGGCGAGAAAAAGGATTTAAGCTACATCCAAAAGAAATTTGCATATGGTATTCAGGCCAAAGAGATAGGTAAAGACCACTATGAACTAAGGTTTGTTTCGCATAAAAAACTGCCGATGTATTTGCTTAAATCTGAGAACGACAAGAAGTTCCACGTTTATGTAACGGTTAATAACAAAAAGATTCAGCTCGACAGGATTTTTGTGAGGATTGAAGGTGGTTCTTTTTGGTTGCCAAATGTTAAATATGTGGAATTAAAAGGCATAAATACAGAAAATAATGCTGCGGTTTTAGAAAGAATTAAAGTTTAGCTGCTCTTTAAACTGTACTTTCCTACTTCCGATCCATCGTCTTTAAGCATTACTAAATCCAGTGTTTTACTGTCGGCTTTTACTTTAATAAGCGTACGCTTTCCTTCCTGTGGCCCGCCGCCTATGATAACAGGGTAGGGGTGTTCTGCAGATGGTGGCCAAACGCCGTAGGTATGTGTATGTCCGGAAATTACAATGTCTGCCTTATACTTTTTAAACAGCGGCGCAAAGAGTTCTCTGCAATGCATTGGTCCATGCCAATCACCGGAATGATATAGGGGAATATGCATCATAACCACACGGAATTTTGCCTTCTTGTAAGCGCTTGATTTCATGATTTCTTCCAGCCATTTCGCCTGTTCTTTGCGGTAGCCATCAAAGTCTACTATTCCGGCATAAACGGGGTGATCATCAGGCTTGTCTTCGCCAGTATCTAATACGATATTGAAAACCGGGCCCCATTGGTAAGCGAAATATCCTTTGTCGTTTTTAGTAGAAAAATAATCTTTCAGTTCACGAGAAAACTTGCCTCTGGTTTCGTGATTGCCGCGGACGAACATAAACGGTTTTGTGCTTGCAAATACATCTGTAGATGGATTAAGCATGTGGTCTATGATCTGCTGTTCGTCTTTCTGAAAATCAAAAATATCGCCGTTGAAAAATACGTAATCGTAATCCTCGTTGTTTAATTTTAGCAGATGCGGGATTGATGCCGGGCGATCATGAATATCGTTTAGTATAAGCCATGAAACTGCCTCAGGATTTGCTTTTGGTGTGCTAAAGGAATAGGTTTCACTAGAGATGGTTTCTCCATATTTTAAGGAATAGGGCTGAAAGTCTGTGATTTCTTTAGATAATACACGGTAGCTGTATTTTGTGCCTGGTTTAAGGTCTTTTAATTTAACAAAGTTTATTCTGTTGTGGGCGTCAACCAGACCGTCGGTTACATTGTGGGCTTTTAGGTTTAGATTGTTCCCTTCGCCATATTCAATCCAGCTGTAGCAAAGTTTATTGGTAACCCACCTTATAGTCATGCCGTCTGCCGAAGGTAATTGCAAATAGGGTTTTGTTAAAAAGACATGCCCGTCTTCTGGGATGGCGGTAAAGGATTTAAGTACTTCGGCAGAACTGCTGCCTGGTAAAAAGGCAGCTAATGATCCTAGTATTCCTGCTTTTGATACATTGCCCAGAAACTGACGACGGGGTAATGCATTGATTTCTTTTTCCATAACAAATAGGGAGTATTTGATGGCAAGATACTAAATTGGAATATTTCTGTTTTGTAACATACTTGTATTTTTTACAAAAAAAGGTGTATCATAAATCATGATACACCTTTTTTTTTCTTAGAATCTTATTAACTATCTAACAGGCTTGCTGCAGCATCATCAAGAAACCAGGTTACACTACCATCAACAGGATTGACTAATTGTGAAGGATACAATTTTGTATTCTTTTTTGGCGCTTCGATAACGTGTTTTACAGCTTGTGCTTTGGTCTCACCAAAAACAAGGAAAGCAATGTTTTTAGCTTTGTTAATTAGCGGTGCAGTAAAACTGATTCTGTAGGTAGAAAGTTTTTCTACGAATACTGAATCTACCTCTACTTCCTTGTTGTCAAGAATAGATGTTCCAGGGAATAATGAAGCAGTATGTGCATCATCGCCCATTCCTAGCAGGATCAGGTCAAAAATGATGTCAGCACCATTAAAATGTGCAGATATAGCTTTGTTATACTCAATTGCGGCCTTTTCGGGAGCAAGGGTGGTATCTACATAAAATATATGATCAGCGGCAATATTTAAAGGATCTAGTATTGCTCTTTTAGCCATTAAACCGTTATAACTTTCGTGATTTGGCAATACATTGCGCTCATCGCCAAAGAAGAAATATACTTTAGACCAGTCAATTTTATCGCGGTATGTGGTAGCTAGTAATTCATATAAGGCTTTAGGTGAGTTACCACCTGTAAGTACAAAATTAAAGCAATCGTTTTCTGCAATTGACTGATTGGCAATAGTTACTATATAGTCTATCAGATCCTCAAATAATTCGCTTTGAGTTTTATAAATTAATAAATTCATTATTCTTTATTTAGTGGTAATGCAAACCAGTGGAAACCGTCTCTGGCAATCAGCGCTTCGGCGTCTTCTGGTCCCCATGAATCTGCAGTGTAATTAGGGAAGCTTAAAGATTTTTTGCTTTCCCATGCGTTAACAACCGGCATTAACAACTCCCATGCAGCTTCTACCTGATCGGCACGCATAAACTGGGTCTGATCGCCTGTCATAACATCTAATAAAAGGGTTTCATAAGCCTCGGGTGTTTCTGAGCTATAGGTTCCTTTGTAGTCAAATACCATGTCAACTGGATTCAATACCATGTCTAATCCTGGTCTTTTACCTTGTACCTGTAAACGGATACTCATCTCAGGCTGAATACTGATGATCAACCTGTTTTGTTGCCAGTGCTCGGTTACTCCGGAAGGGAAAATATGATGAGGTACATCTTTAAACTGAATGGTAATTAATGAAGAGGTCTGGAACAAACGTTTTCCTGTACGTACGTAAAAAGGAATTCCCTGCCATCTCCAGTTGTCTACAAAAAACTTAATTGCAGCAAAGGTTTCAGTATTTGAATTGGCATCTACCCCAGTTTCATGTCTGTATCCAGGTACTTCTTTACCTTCTACCCAACCTTTAGTATACTGACCTCTAACTGTGCTGAAACGAATGTCTTCAGAACTAAACGGACGCATTGCTTTTAATACATCCACCTTTTTGTTTCTGATCTCATCTGCATCAAAGTTTACTGGTGTTTCCATACCAATTAAACAAAGTAATTGAAGCAAGTGGTTCTGAATCATGTCTCTTAACGCACCAGCACCTTCGTAATAGCCCCCTCTATCGCCAACACCAAGTTGCTCTGTTACAGAAATTTGAACGTGATCTATATAAGTGCGGTTCCAAAGCGGCTCCAAAAATGAGTTTGCAAAACGAAAGGCCATTATGTTCTGCACGGTTTCTTTACCTAGATAATGATCTATACGATAGATCTGTTTCTCGGTAAATATGCCGGTAAGAATACAATTTAGTTCTTTAGCTGTTTCAAKATCTCTTCCAAAAGGTTTTTCGATTACAATACGGCAGTTGTCTTCAGTTCCTGCTAATCCATAATCTGACAAGCACTTAGCAATAAGTGGGAACAGGTTTGGTGCTACAGCAAGGTAATAGATAACCTGTGTTTTAGGACCAAACTCTTTCTGAAGTTTCTCTATGCTCTTTTTAAGCAAACCAAAGCTTTCTGGAGTCTCTACATCAACAGAATTATAAATAACATTTTCTGCAAATTTGTTCCACTTTTCCTGCTTTACTTTTCCTGATCTTGAGAATTTGTTTACGCCGTCCATTAGGTTCTCTCTGAATTTGTCATCAGTAAGCGGCCTGCGGGCAGTTCCAATGATGGCATACTTTTCAGGCATGTAGCCGTCTGTGTATAAGTTGTAAAGAGCGGGCGCAAGTTTGCGCAAATTTAAGTCACCGGTACCGCCAAAAATTACTACAATGGTTGGGTTAACGTTGAGGCTAGTTTTCATTAGAATGTTATTATATCCAGTGTGGGTTGTGATTTAATTAATTGTTCTCGTTCCAATCGGCATGGAAAATACCTTCTTCATCAATGCGCTCAAAAGTGTGTGCGCCAAAGAAATCTCTCTGTGCCTGGGTTAGATTTAATGGTGATTTATCAGTTCTAAGGGAATCGTAATAGGTAAGTGCAGAGGCGAAGCAAGGAATTGCAATGCCATTTTTTAATGCTGTGATCACAACATTTCTTGTGCCCGGAATAATTTCTTTTAACTGATTTTGGATGCTCTCATCTGAATATAGATGTGGTAACTCCGGTTGTTTTTTGTAGGCCTGATAAATATCTTCAAGTAGCACCGCACGGATAATACATCCGCCACGCCAGATTTGAGAAATTTCTTTCAGGTTAAGCTCATATTTGAATTCTGCTGAGGCCTGTTCCAATAAATGAAGTCCCTGAGCATAAGAGGTTATCATAGCAAAATAAAGCGCTTGCTCTAACTGTACTTCAAACGCTGCTGCATTTTCAACTTTAATTTGCTGATGCGGTAATGCTTGTGACAGTGCAACACGGAGTTCTTTGAATTTTGACAGATCGCGTGCGCTTACCGATTCATTTATAGTTGGAATAGGTAATTGCAAGTCCATAGAAACTTGCGAAGTCCATTTTCCTGTGCCTTTAGATTTCGCCTGATCTTTGATGACATCAATCAGGTAGCCTCCGGTTTTTTTATCTTTAACTTTAAAAATATCGCGGGTTACTTCCAGTAGGAAAGATTTTAACCTGCCATTGTTCCATTTTTCAAATGTGTTGTATATCTGCTCATTGTTATAGCCAAGTACGTTCTTTAAAAGGTCGTAAGTCTCGGCAAGAATTTGCATCATTGAATATTCAATACCATTGTGAACCATTTTCACAAAGTGACCAGAAGCACCGGGGCCAATATATGCTACGCAAGGATCGCCGTTAACTTTTGCAGAAACAGCCTCTAGAATAGGTTTTACTGCGTTGTAAGCAGCTTTATCTCCACCAGGCATCATGCTTGGTCCGAAACGGGCACCTTCTTCGCCACCAGATATACCCATTCCAAAGAAGTGGATGCCCTGGTCTGAAAGCTCAATCGCTCTTCTGCTTGTGTCAGTAAAGTGAGAGTTTCCACTGTCGATGATCATATCGCCTTTATCAAGTAAAGGAACAAGTTCCTGAATTACGCTGTCAACAATTTTACCAGCAGGTACTAAAAGCATAATCCTTCTTGGAAGTTCAAGGCTTTGTATAAAATCCTCTAATGATTCAAATCCTTTTAAGTTATGGGCCTTACCATCTTCTTCAAGCTTTTTAAGCATGCGGGCATCCTTATCATAACCTGTAACCTGAAAGCCATTATCGGCCATATTAAGCAATAAATTTCGGCCCATGGTTCCAAGACCGATCATTCCTAAAGTGTATTTATTCTTCATTATTTTATTTGTCGTTAGGACGAGTTGTGTATACGTGATATTTTTCGGCAACTTCCCAAAGTTTAGCACCGCCTTTGATGCCATCTTTATTAGTTACCAGATGAATGTTATGATCAAGCTCAAAGGTAATGTGCTTTGAATTTCCACCACCTATATATAATGTGTCGTAATTGAATACTGTTTTATAGATCTGTATGATACGTTCTAAACGTTCGTTCCAGTCTTTTTTTCCAATTTTTTCAAAAGCTTTGGTTCCTATGTAATCATCATAGTCCTTTGTTTTTGTTACCGGTAAATGAGCAAGCTCAAAATGGGGGAGTAGTTCGCCGTCAAATACCAGCGCAGTACCAAAACCGGTACCTACTGTAAATACGATTTCGAAGCCTATGCCACTTACAATTCCAAGTGCTTGTTGGTCGGCATCATTAATAAGCCTTACAGGTCTGTTAAATAAATTACTTACCTGTTGGGCAAGATTAACATTGGTCCATTTGTTTTTGGCCAGGTTTGGAGCTGTTTCTACTTTACCGCATTTAACATATCCGGGAAAGCCGATTGATATCCTGTCGAAGGTGTCTTCGAGCGATGATACCAATTCTTTAATGGTTTTAATAACTTCTTCCGGTGTTGAGTTTTTTGGGGTAGGAAGTTTTTTAAATTCAGAGAGCAGATCTCCTTTTGAACTTAATATACAGGCTTTGATGCTGGTGCCACCTATATCTATCGATAAAATGTTGTTTCCGCTTTCTTTTTTTTGCTTAACTGGCATATCTGTTTTGTGTAAGGGGCCTGTTTTTAATATAATTCAAAATAACAAATTTTCATTCATTAAAAAGGACATGTTTATGTATTTATATTTTAATAATTACTACAACGTGATAATTGCAGCATACATGTAATATATATGTATAAAGTTTGCGGTTTCATATGCCTKAGGATGATGGCTATATGCTGTTACGTAAACGATTGTTACGATAACGTTATAGTATGGGCGTATGGGTTAAATAGGGCTTATTTGGCAATCGAATGCACTTATGTGATTTTGTGTAAAAAAAATGATGTAAAAGATTTGGAATTTAAATTTTCTTTCGTATTATTGTTATAGATAATCGATTTAGCACCATAAGTCATTGTCGGGAAACCAAATACTAACCTAATAAGCCAAACTATGAATCAAACTTTTACTAAAAAGCTATGTAGTGAATCCTCACGACATAATCACAAATTTTTTCTTGGGCATAACATGCCAATTTTAAATGCTGAAGCTGGGCTATGCAATCTATTGGTTGCGGAGATACCTAGCTAAATCGTTTTAAAAATATTTTAAATTTTTTACTTGTTGCTGTTCAATCTGCTCGATTGGCAGGCGATCTGGCGTACGTGTATCTAAAATTTAATCTATTAGTTTCTATAAAATCAAATTAAAAAAGGTTTTCAATCAGTTAATACTTAATTATCTGTTATGCGCTTTATTGCAAATATAACTTTCCTGGGTTTGTTGTGTTCATCAACATGTTCTTTTGGCAATGCCGCTAGGTCTGCCTGTGTGTCGGATATTTCTTCTTTTAAGATGAGTTTCCAACAACAGACTGATTCTGCTGAAGAGGATTCTGCCAAACTTAAAGTAGACACTACACGCTTCCAGCCTAAGTCCAAGAGGACCGTTTTTTCGGCTTTAGAATCTAAAGGAAATGATATCGATCCTAAAAAGCTCGCTATTTTTCCTGCGATTACATTACAGCAGTATTTAAAAGGTGAGGCCGCTGGCCTTTATGTTCAGGAATCGTCTGGTGAGCCAGGTACAGTTCAGAACATGTTTATCCGCGGAACATCACAGCCGCTTGTATCGCCACGTGAACAATTTGCTACGCAGCCGCTAGTTGTTCTTGATGGGATACCGTTAGTTGGTGAGCATCCTTTTGCTTACGACATCCAACAATTTAAATTTGACAGAATAGGTCCGGCAACAAATACACTTGCCAATATCAACATGGATAATATAGAATCTGTGCAGATATTGAAGGATCTTGGTGCTACATCTGTTTACGGACCAAAAGGAGTTAACGGAGTAATTTTGCTAACGAGTAAAAGGAACTCGACAATTAGAAAAATAAACTTCGAATCGTATATAGGTTTAGCACAGCCTAGTGCGGTAACTACTATAAACGGTAAGTTCGAGAACGACTTTAGAAGACAATTTTACAATAAGTATACTGCCAATGGTAGTTACTCTGATAACGACTCTTATCCTCTTTATTTAAGTGACTCGTTAAACAATGACTTTTATGGACCATCTAACTGGAACGACAGTTATTATGGTAATGCACTTGCTTATTCTGTGAACGCCGGAATTTCGGGTGGTAGTGATAGAGCTAACTTCCGTTTTGGGGTGGGTACAACTACCAGCGGGGGCGTTGCAGACAATACTGGTGCAGATCGCTATAATACTCGTTTTCAGATTAACATGAGGCCAACTGAATGGATGGCGTTTACGGCTATTATTAACGCGAACCGTGTTGACCGTCAACGAAATAAGAATGTTAGAGATAGGTTGTCACAAGTGAACTACATACCTGATTTAAGTTCGCCAATTGCCMCTAATAAGTTAAAATATGGTGAATATCTGGATCAATTTGACAAAGGATTTGATGACAACAGGTMTAATATTGTAGAAGGATTGGTTAGTCTGGGTATAGATCTGGGCAGATTTAAATTCAATTCTACTTTCGGATTGGATCATAATGAGGGCTACAGAGATATATTCTATCCAAGAACGTTGCTGCAAACAACAAACTATGCCTCAAATTATTATGGGTACAGTAGAAGAGTGTTTTTTGATAATACGGCAACGTATGATCTGAAGATTAATGATGTACATACATTTAACTTCGTTGTAGGTTCTTCATTTCAGTATGA
>NZ_JBFTNT010000160.1:0-11809 GCF_056397585.1 Pedobacter sp. 05L430
CGGCTAGCTTATTTAATGCGGTTACATCTGCAGGTACCAATGGCTTAACCTCCACCTTAACMGGTTTGTTCTTCCTTTTCTGCCATAGGTAATAGATCACCCCTGCAATCAGTAAAATTATCACGAACGACAATAATACCCACTGCCAATGGTCCCTTAGCCAATCTAAAAAGGAATATTTTACTGCAAGGGGCTGCTTTATGTCATAAATGGCCTTTGTAGTATCAACAGCAACAGCAGTAACCTGTAAGGGCAAAGGATCGGTTTTAAAACTTTGCGTGTTTACCTGGAACAAGAAAGCCGGAACGGCCTGCAATCCGGCATCAAAAGAAGTGATTGTATATTGGCGACTAATTGTAGCCACTTTAGGATTATTCTTATCTGCTATAGYATCGGTTTTGCCAACCTCTACAATCTGTATTTTAGAAGAAATGGTATCTGCCAATGCAGGAAAACTGATTTTCTCATTTACCGGCAATCGGGCACTTAAGCGCAAAATTGTCTGGTCTCCCAAAACAATGGTCGACTTATCTAGTTTAGCCTCTACCTTTATATCCTGAGCATTACTTTTATAAGTAAAGCAAGCCAGGCATAGCATTAAACACCAGCTAAAATTAAAATATTGCTTCATATCCCCTACCTTCTGGCTTCGCGTTTTTTAAATAATGTCATTAATGGTTTAATATATGACTGATGGGTTCCAATTTTTGTAAAATCTACTCCTGATCTCTTAAAAAGATCTTCTAGTTTCCCATTTCTCTCCATTGCTGCAACTTTATAAGCCTGTCTAACACGTTTATCCCCAGTATTTACCCACTCGTACTCACCGGTTTCTTCATCCCTAACAGGGATAAGTCCCAGGTTAGGAAATTCTTCCTCATGCAAGTCATATAACCTAAGTGCGATAAGATCGTGTTTTCTGTTGGCTATTTTAAGTTCATTCTCAAAAGAATTACTCATAAAATCAGAGATCAGAAAGGAAGTGCATCTTTTGTTAATAGCGCTGGTAAAGTATCTTAAAGCTTCAGCTACATTTGTACCCCTGTTCTGAGGTTTAAAATCTATCAGTTCCCTGATGATCATCAAAATATGACTTCTTCCCTTTTTAGGAGGGATGAACTTTTCTACCTTATCGCTAAAAAACAATACACCTACCTTATCATTGTTCTGTATAGCAGAAAATGCCAGCACGGCACATACCTCGGTAGCAAGTTCTTGTTTTTGCTGGGTCTGCGTTCCGAAATTCTTAGACCCGCTAACATCAACAAGTAACATCACTGTCATCTCCCTTTCTTCGTCAAACACCTTTACATAAGGGTGATTAAAACGGGCAGTAACATTCCAGTCGATGGTACGAATCTCGTCACCCATCTGGTATTCCCTGACTTCACTAAAGGCCATACCCCGGCCTTTAAATGCCGATTGATATTCTCCCGAGAAGATCTGATTACTTAACCCACGGGTTTTAATTTCAATCTTTCTTACTTTTTTTAAGAGATCTTTGGTATCCATAAGCTATGGTACTTCTACTGCATTCAATATTCCTGTAATGATGGTTTCTGTATTAATATCTTCCGCCTCAGCCTCATAGGTCAAACCTATTCTATGTCTTAAAACATCATGGCAAACAGCTCTTACATCTTCTGGAATCACATATCCTCTTCTTTTTATAAAAGCATAGGCTTTTGAAGCCAAGGCAAGATTTATGCTTGCGCGTGGTGAGGCTCCAAAACTGATCAGGTTTTTATAATCTGCCAGTTTATATTGATCCGGGTAACGGGTAGCAAAAACGATATCGATAATATATTGCTCAATTTTTTCATCCATATATACTTCCCTTACAACCTTCCTTGCTCTGATGATATCATCAGGATGTAGGATAGCTTTTGGTTTTGGCATTCCCTGAGGGGCAATATTTGCTCTCATGATCAGCTTTTCATCTTCCTTTTTAGGATAGCCGATCACTACTTTAAGCATAAACCTATCAACCTGTGCCTCTGGCAATGGATAAGTTCCTTCTTGTTCTATTGGGTTCTGGGTTGCTAAAACCAGGAAAGGTTTAGGTAATTCAAAAGTAGTGTCTCCAATAGTCACCTGGCGCTCTTGCATAGCCTCTAATAAAGCACTCTGCACTTTTGCCGGTGCCCTGTTGATCTCATCTGCAAGGATGAAATTAGAGAACAAAGGACCTTTTCTAACAATAAATTCTTCTTTTTTCTGATTATAGATCATAGTACCTACCAAATCGGCCGGTAAAAGATCTGGTGTAAACTGGATTCTGCTGAAGCCTGCATCAATAGTTTTAGATAAGGTATTGATTGCAAGTGTTTTTGCAAGTCCGGGTACGCCCTCTAACAAAATATGTCCGTCTGCAAGCAGACCGATCATTAAGCGCTCTACCATATATCTTTGGCCAACAATCACTTTATCCATCTCCATAAAAAGCAGATCGATAAATGCGCTTTCCTTTTGTATCATTTCGTTCAGCGCACGGATATCAGTGCCATACGCCAAGCTGTCAGTGGTATTATTTACTTCTTCCATTTAGACCATTTATTTTCGCTGCGAAAATTAGACAAACCTTAACCCTTTCGCAAGCCCTTAAAACCTGTTTATTGTTAAAATATGTTAAAACTCACATTTAACGTTGTTAATTTTAGTTCATAGGCACTGTAGCGTTTCAGTATCTTATCCCGTTTCTATTGTGCACGCTAGTTAGATTTCGGGGATAGATCTTAGGACCTATCTCCGATTCTTTTTTATATTTACCGAAAAATATATCATATGCTAGCTCATCACGTATTATTCTGGCTTAAAGCCGACACTACCGAAGAACAAAAAGTTGCCTTCAGAAAAAGCCTGGAAACCCTTAAGGGTGTAGAATCTGTAAAAACATTACATATCGGTACACCTGCACCTATTGAACGCGCAGTTGTTGATACTACTTATACCTTTTCACTTAGCATCTTCTTTGAGGATCTTGCCGGACACGATGTTTATCAGGTACACCACTTACATACCGCTTTTTTAGATGAATTCCGTAGTCTTTTTGAAAAAGTAATCATATACGACGCACAATAATTCAAAGCGCATTTGTTATGCTGAATTATTAATCGTTCGTCATTCTGAATTTATTTCAGAATCCAACTCATGGTATTAACAGACCTGCTTAAACGAGATTCTGAAATAAATTCAGAATGACGAGTGTATTATCTCACTTCAACACCAATCATGTTGCTGTTTCTTCCCCCTAAAAAAGGCTCTGTCCTTAAAGAAAAGATCATTTTATATTTCCCTGCCTGAACCGGCGCTTTTATCACTCCCTCTATTTCTACAGACGCTCCTGCCCCAATCTGAATATGCTCCAAATTCGTTACAACAGGTTTAAACTCACTTAGCGTATCATCCTTTTTAAACCCGTATTCCAGGTAACATTTCCAGGTTTCCCCCTTATTGCCCAATGAAATGGGCTCATTGTAAGGATTAGTTATCTTCAATTTCAAAGTCTTAGCCTCTCCGCTCTTCCAATCTCCCGGAGCTACAACCGGATTCACAGATACCTTCTGATACATTCTTACCTTATCTATCCATGCTCCATAAAACACGCCTTTACTTGTGTTAATAGTATCTTGTTTGGCCTGATCACCATGACTATCAGGTATTACAAAATAAACCTTCTTGTTCCTAAGGCTATCTTCTAAAGGCCATATATCGTACTGGTTTTTCCTGTAATATCTTGAATCATAGCTAAAACCCTTTGTGCTGCGGTTATAATAATTATATCTCGATGGAGTTTGAAACGAGTTGTAAAATATTACCGGATAATCACCGGCCTTTTCATGGATTTGTTTAGCCCACTTCTCCGTTCCAAAATAATACGCAACAACATTTACCTTCATTAAAGCATCTATCGGGATGATCAATATCAGCCGCACCAAAACAATTAATGCAATATTAACGATAGCGAGTTTCTCAAACCATTTAGGCACAGGCTTTCTGGCCATATCAATATAAGCCAGAATAAACAGGCATAACATGGCAGGTAATGTCCAGTGGGCCTCTACTCTTCCCTTTAGGGTGCTAAACAAAAAGAATATAAATATTCCGTAAAAATTAAATTTAACTGCCCTAAGAAAGGTATCTGAGGATTTCAAACCCACTACCGATTTATATAAAAACCAACCAACAAGCGGGCCGGCAAGTGCAAGCTGTGCAAGGAAGTATTCTGAAGTAAAATTAAACTTATAAATAGCCGCAGATCGATCTATCACATGGTAATAAAATGACGGGTAATTATTATGAACCTGCCACAGTATATGCGGCAGATAAGCAACTATAGATATGACTACAATAAGCCAGAAAGATGGCCTTTTTAATAATTTAAGATTAGACAATATGGTAAAAAACAAAACCAATATGCCATGGTACTTACTGAAAAGTAAGCAGGCAATAACCAGGGCCAATAGCAAAGCCCATTTAATCTTATTCTCAGCTTCGTAACGTTGATACACATAAAAGAACAATACCGTAAAAAAGAAGAGAGGAGAATCTGGTGTGGTGATAAACCCATATACATGGAACAGTACTATTGCTGAAAACAGCAGAATAAAGAGCTTTATATTTTGGACATAACGACCTACAATTTGCCACAGCAAATAAACAGAGAGCGTGCTTGTTATAACCGTTAATATCCTCAATCCAAGGGTAGAAGGCAATAATGAATCGCCTATTTTAATAAACAGGGCAACCATTGGCGGATGATCAAAATACCCCCAGTCTAAAAATCTCGAATAAACCCAGTAATAAGCCTCATCAGCATGAACCTCTACAAAACCAGCCTGAATGATATTAAATACAGTCCATATTCCCAGAAATATAAACAATATCTGTTCAGAACTTTTTTTTGTTTGCAGCATTAGCAGTAGGGTTTATCCAGTAAATGTGTAAAGATAGTTTGCAAAAAAGTTCCACAATGAAACCAATACTATTGCACAGGCTTTGGCAACATAAAAATTCCATTTCAACTTATCATTCAGCAAATAAATAATCATATTACTAATCGCCAATCCTACCAACGAAATCACAAAGAACTTACCAAACTGAATAATGCTGGCGGGATTATGATTATCAAAAGTCCAGTATCTGTTAAGTGTGTAGTTAGACCCTGTTGCTACTATAAAACCCAATGAATTGGATATATACTTATGAATCTTTAATTTTTCTTTACAGAGATAAGTAATACCAAAATCAACAATAAGACCTGAGAAACCTACCAACCCGAATTTTAAAAACTTGAAAAAGAAAGCACTATTAAATTCAATGG
This sequence comes from Pedobacter sp. 05L430, assembly GCF_056397585.1. Classification (NCBI taxonomy): domain Bacteria; kingdom Pseudomonadati; phylum Bacteroidota; class Sphingobacteriia; order Sphingobacteriales; family Sphingobacteriaceae; genus Pedobacter; species Pedobacter sp. 05L430. The sequence goes on from NZ_JBFTNT010000160.1 coordinate 5,324, forward strand.
CCGCTATTGGTGTCATGTTGTTACTTTTTGCAGAAACAAACATAATAATCTGTAATGGAAAAGCCTGTAATAAATGGTTAATTAAGGTTAAATTTATCATTATTGATCTTTACAACGTTCGATGTAAAGACAATTCCTACTATTAAAATACYAATAAGAATAGCTAATGCAACTTGTAAAGTCGAGTACAGTTTGCTACCTGAAACCATAAACGCTGAATCTTTAATTAGTTCCTCACCAACCTGGGTTTGTATCCTCATTAATTCAGATAATTTTTGAATCGTGCCTTTTGACGAAGCTCTTCCCTCTTGTGCATAAAGTTTCCTGGCACTGGAAATATCTCTTTTATCAGCAAAGGCCATGATTTGATCTTCAATCTTCCCTGTACTTTCAAGACCATCTTTTAAAACAATCAGCTTTTCCTTTTCCTGTTTAACCAGAAAAGTTTTCTCATACTTTTTAATTAAAGAATCTATTGCCCTGTTGTACGATGCAAGCTGGGCTTTAAAAACAGCGGGATTAAAAGATTGCTCATAAGCTGTATTCAAAAAATCCTCGATCATCGATTTCTTTGCATAAGCATTCTCAGCAACGTAAAATAAGTCTGTAGCTGGAATAAGGCGATCGTTATACATCGAAACAAATGACTCATTCATGCTTTTAACACTCTTATCTTCCAGAAACCTGATCAGTATTGTGCACGCCATTATACAGAATAACAGCACTGCAATTTTCATTTTTTGTTTAATAGAGTAAGCAAATCTCATATCAGTAAGTTCAGGTTAGCATCTAAAATTGTTCTTCAGCAGGAGAAGAGAATAGGTTTTGTGCAAAATTTACTAAAAATAATTCTTTTTTCGCTCTTGTTACCCCAGTATAAAGCCATCTTAGGAAATCCATATCGATCATCTCTTCCGTTAAATAACCTTGATCCACAAATACAGCATCCCATTGCCCGCCCTGGGCCTTATGGCAGGTTACCGCGTAAGCGAATTTAATTTGTAGTGCATTATAATATGGATCTTCTTTAATTTTATTTAAACGATCTCTTTTGTTGCTTATATGATCATAATCCAGATTAAGCCCTTCAAAAAGCTTATTGCTTTGCTCATAAGAAAGGTTTGGTGTTTCTGCAGTCAGCGTATCCAATATAACTTTGCAGGTAACCTCCCCTGCTTCCGGGAAATCAAGAAATTCTAGCTGAACTTCGCAAAACCGAAAACCATAGCGCTCTTCAATACCCCTTACCCTGCGTATCCTGGCCATGTCTCCATTTGCGATAAAAGCAGCCGACTCATTCTCCGGCAGCCAGAAATAGTTATTCCGAACTACCATGATCTGATCGCCCCCTGTCAGCTCTTCTTCACGGTACAATAGTCTGGCTCTGATCTGCTGATTATAAACATTCGCAGACTTATTAGATCTGCAAACTACAAGTGAATTCTCTATACCGAACTTGTTATAGGCGTATTCCAATCCTTCAACTAGTTTTACGCCCGTCATTCTAAAAATATCTTTATAGTTTTTAGTGATGAACTTTGGCAGCTCAACCTTTTCTGTCTCACTGTCATCATTAATCAGTTTTCTAAGCATAGTAGCATTGGCCAATATCCCCGATTTCTTTTCCTGACGCACCACCTCTTTTAGCTCCACAGCCGTTACCCTCATCCCAAAATTTGAAGCAATGTATTCTTTATTTAATGCCGGACTATCCAGACTTCCAACCGGTGGCAACTGGGCAGTATCGCCCACAAAAACAACTGCACAATTTTTTCCGTTATACACAAACTCCATCAGGTCTTTTAAAAACGACGAACCCGTTTGCGTATTCCACTCGTCGGCAATCATAGATGCCTCATCAATGATAAATAAAGTATGCTCTGCCAGGTTTGGGGCCAACTGGAATGACATATCAGTAGCTACTGCAGTTTTTTTTCTATAGATCTTTTTATGAATGGTTAATGCTTTTCTGCCGGTATAGTTGCTCATTACTTTTGCAGCCCTTCCCGTAGGAGCCAACAAAACAGCGCGTAAAGTAAACTTAGGTAAAGCCTTTACCAGCGCGGCTACCGAGGTAGTTTTACCTGTACCTGCATACCCCCTTAGTATGAAACACTGACCATCTAATTGATGTGACAAAAAAGAAGCCATTTCACTGCAAAAAGTAAACTGTTCTGCAGTAGGAGTAAATTGATAAGACTGGGCTATTAGGGTCGCTTTATCCATTTAACAAATATGCAATGGTGATGTTATAGAAAAAAGGATTAATTTTGTTCATATGAACAGCAAAAATAGCATATTATTAGTTGATCCGGAGTTTGACCCGAATACAGCGGCAGACTGCAACCTGTTAATAAAAATTACTGCCGATAGTTTTTCGTATGCCATTATAGACAAGAGCAACAATCAGTTAAAGGCAGTTTACGACCAGCAGGAATGTCAGAATGTAAGCAAAGCGCTTTCCGAAAAACTAAGGACAGACAGCTATTTAAGTTTGCCATTTAAAGAAATTAAGGCTTCGGTACATACCGAAAATTCAATAGCCATACCCAATGACTTGTTCAATGAGCAGAATTTAAAYGACTTCGCAAAATTCTTTGCAGAAGAACAATCTAATAACCTTTACACCCAGCCTTTTGCCAATTTTGGTTTCACATCCATCTTTACACTAAATAAGTTCATAGAAGAAACCTTAAATGTTTCGCTGTCAAACTGCAAACTATTTGATCATGCAGCACCTGTTTTATCGCTTTCCAAAGACAATGAAAAGCTTAGCCTGGTACTTGATTTTACTGTGGGCTCATTTAATGTAATATATACCGATGGCGGTAAACTGATATTCCAAAATTATTTTCAAATCGAGAACGCTGAGGAATTTAACTACTACCTGCTTTTCATTATCAATCAGCTTAATATAGACACCTCAAAAACTGACATCTACCTTAGTGGAATCATCAACGACGGAGATAGTCAATACAAATGCATTGAAAAGTACTTCAAAACCATCAATTTCATCCCGACAACCGGTAATGAAGTTGACAAAAAAATTTTAGATGACATGCCTGCTCATTATTACAGTAGTCTATTAGCCCTTGATCAATGCGGATAATTGGTGGAAAATTAAAGGGTATTCGCTTTAATGCACCCGAAAGCTTGCCGGTAAGGCCAACAACAGATATGGCCAAAGAGGCTCTTTTCAATATCCTTTACAACACTTATGACTTTGATAGCTGTACCGTTCTTGATCTATTTTGTGGAACAGGAAACATCAGCTTTGAATTTGCATCAAGAGGCATTAAACAGGTAACAGCGGTTGATAAACACTCTGGCTGTATTTATTGGGTAAAATCTGTTATCGAAAAATATCAGTTAAATGAAATTGATGTGCAAAAAGCCGATGTATTTAAGTTTCTGCAAAGTCACACCAAATCCTATCAGATCATTTTTGCTGATCCACCTTATGATTTGTCAACMATTCCATTAATTCCGGAGCTGGTAATGAAAAATAACCTGTTAACAGATAATGGTTTGCTTATAGTAGAACACCCATCACTATTAAAATTAAACAATCAGCCCGGTTATACCGAAACCAGAAGATATGGCAACTCTTCATTTAGTTTTTTTGAAAAGCCCTCCAATTAGTATATTTAACCATGAAGATTGCACTATTTCCTGGCTCATTTGACCCGATTACCATAGCTCACGTAGATATTTTAAAGCGCGCGTTACCTTTATTTGATAAAATTGTAGTGGGTATTGGCTTAAACAGTTCCAAACAAGGATTCCTGTCGGCCGATAAACGCGAAGAAATTGTAAGAAAGGTTTTTGAACAGGAGCCAAAAGTGGAAGTTGAACTATACGAAGGGCTTACAGTTACCGCCACAAGCTATACCTTTTTTATAGCATGTAAAACTGGTTTTACTACAATATTATCTTCTAAAAGGCCCCCAACTTCCATTACCTGAACAATTGAAGGATAGGTATTCTTTAATACCTGATTAAGTTCCAGTTTGCTTAGCCAGCTTGCTTTGGTTATTCCTTCTTCTTTTTGAGGAATCAGTTTAGGCTCTCCCTTTACTGTCATGCTGTACCAGTTGGTTTTCTTAAGCACCAATTTACTCCCAAGCGTATAAACATGATAAGTTTTACATAGCTTTTCATCGTTGGTAAAAATCTTTACTCCACACTCCTCTTCAACCTCACGAAGGGCGGCTTCCTTCATTTTCTCATCTTTTTCTACCTTACCTTTGGGCAAATCCCACTTCTTATTTCTAAAAATAAAGAGGTAATTGCCTTTCACATTTTTCACTAAACCACCAGCAGCTTTTATAAGTTCACAGCTTTTTTTAATCTTTTTAAATAATTGTTTAGGATCCGGATCAAGTAGTATATAGTCTTTTCCAGATACCTTTTCTAAATTCTTATAGAAGAGTTCAAAATCAAAATCCTGCTTATCAAGCTGTTGAACTTTCTTTATTTGTTTAGGCATCAAGTCCGCAATAAACAAAGTATTATCGTTAATATAAATTCTGTAATTCTTCATCAGAAGGTAGTCGTTTTCGTTATCATTTAGTTCTCCGCAGCAATACTATTAAAGCATTCTTTTTAATCCGGTTGTTACCGGAATAAAATCGAGGTTTAAAAATACAGAATTATAACATACTGCTCTTACATTTATAGAAAAAACAAAAAATAAATCTCAGATACTACTGATTCACAGCCGATCACAGAAAAGACTTTCAGCATTGATTTTTATTACGGATATTTGCCAGTTCTAGATTGAATTAAACAAGAGTTTTCAGCATTTTTCTAATAAGCGATAAATAAAAAGTTTATTACGCTTACAAGCAAAACGCCAGAAATTCCGTAATTTTGAGACATGTATAATAAAAGTGATATTGAATTAAAAGTAGCTGAATTTTTATTACAAATAAAAGCAATAAAATTACAACCTAACAACCCGTTTACCTGGGCTTCAGGTTGGAAATCTCCTATTTACTGTGACAATAGGATCACACTTTCCCATCCTTCTGTTAGAACTTATATCAGACAAAAGCTTACGCAATTAATACAGGAAGAATATGGTTCTGTAGATTTAATAGCTGGTGTTGCCACTGCTGGTATACCTCAAGGTGCATTGGTTGCTCAAGAGCTCGGTTTGCCTTTCGCTTATGTTAGATCGAAAGCAAAAGAGCATGGAACCGGAAGTTTAATTGAAGGAGAAATAGTTGAAGGACAACGTGTTGTTGTTATAGAAGATTTAATTTCAACAGGAAAAAGCAGTCTTCAGGCTGTTGATGCTTTAAGAAATGCAGGCCTTTCTGTAGCAGGATTAGTTGCAATCTTTACCTATGGTTTTGATCAGGCCGAAGAAAACTTCAAAGAAGCAAAATGTCGTTTCTCGACCCTTTCTAACTACAATACACTAATAGAATATGCTGCTGAGCACAGCTTCATTGCACAAAATGATGTTGATTTGCTTACTAAATGGCGTAGAAACCCAGCCGACTGGGGAAAAGAATTAGAACAATTAACTTAAAATTATAATGACAGTTATTGAAAGCTCCGTAGAGTTAAACCTACCGGTTGAAAAGGTATATTCATTTTTGGCTGATATGAACAACCATCAGCAATTAATGCCAGAAAACATTTACAACTGGTCTTCTACAACAGATGAAGCTAGCTTCACCATCCAGAACATGGCTAAACTAGCAATCAAGATATCTGATCGCGTAGAAAACAAGGAACTAACTGCTATACCAACAGAAAAACCTCCTTTTGATGTTGAATTAAAATGGACAGTGGCTGACAACGGTAACGGCGGAACTATTGCAAAACATATTATCTCTGCAGATCTTAATATGATGATGAAAATGCTGGCTGTGAAACCTTTGCAAAATCTTGCTGATCATCAAACTCAAAGATTAACAGAAATATTAAAATAATACATACCTGCACTTGTTGTGAGTAGTATACCCTTAATAATCGTCCGAAAGCTGGCCATATGGCCAGCTTTTTTTGCTTCTACCCATCCGTGTCGCCCGATATAATTTCAAAATTATGACACACAATAGTTAAATACTATACTATCTATTCCTTAACTTTATTCTAACAAAATAAAACTTATGAATAGCAAAGCCTCACTAGCCCTTGAGCTTGGTCGTGCAGTAATTGAAATGCGAAGCCGTTCGCGCCAGTTTATTCAGGCCAGAATTAAAGAAAACCAGCTAAATATTACTTACGAAATGCTCGAAGTACTAATGTGTTTATGGGAAAAGGATGGCATAAATCAACAGGAAATAGCTGATCGCATTATCAAAGAAAAAGCCAGCATGACTTATTTATTGGACAACCTGGTTAAGCGCGATCTGGTTAATAGAATGCCCGATGGAAACGATAGGCGAAACAACCTCATCCACTTAACAAAACAAGGAAAAGATCTTCAAGAAAAACTACTTCCATGGGCAATGGAGATGTATACAGCTG